>CAIYZB010000214.1 GCA_903930545.1 uncultured Alphaproteobacteria bacterium | reverse complement strand
CATCGGTATCGCTGAGGCGGGCTTCGGATGTCCGGTCGTGGAAGGTATCCCCCAGCAGGATCACCGTGCGGGCTTCGCAGGCTGCCGCCTCCCGGGTAAGTCGCCCGAGGGTATCGCGGGTGTCATAGGGCGGCAGCATCTGGCCGCGCATGGCATAGGACGATCCCTTTTCCAGGTGCAGATCGGCGACGATCAGAGTGGCCAGATTCTCGAGCCACAGGGCCCCGGAGGGCCGCATCGCGACCGAAACCCCAGCGACCTCCATCAGCAGACTGCCACAGGGGCGGGGGGCGAAGGCGGGCAGGGTCATGCCACAGCCTCGGCGATCAGGTCGGATTCGGCCTCGGCGAGGATCCTGTCACCTCCCATGCCCGGGGTTCGCTCCCGGCCGATCTCCAGCATGATGGGCACGGAAAAGGGCGAGAGGTGGTCCAGGTCCGCATGGCGGATATGGCCGCGGATCCGGTTCAGAAGCTGACCAAGTCGGGCCACATCGATCAGGCCAGTGGCCGCATCCTCCCGGGCACAGCGCAGCAGGAGATGATCCGGCTGATGGCGTCTCAGAACGTCATAGATGAGGTCGGTGGAGAAGGTGACCTGTCGTCCGGTCTTCTGGTCGCCGCCGAAGAAGCGCCGCTCGATGAGGCCGGAAATCAGGGCGCAGCCCTTGAAGGCCCGCTTCATCATGAAGCTTTCGGCCAGCCAGGATTCCAAATCATCCCCCAGCATGTCCTCCTCGAACAGGTCGGCGAAATCCAGGTCATTGAGGGGCTGGGCCGCCCAGATGGCCACGGCATAGTCGTTACAGACAAAGCCAAGGGGCTCGACCCCCAGGCGTTCCATCCGCCGGGTCAGCAACATGGCCAGGGTGGTGTGGGCCAGCCTGCCCTCGAAGGGATAGCAGACCAGGAAGTGGCGGTTGCCCCTCGGAAAGGTCTCCAGCAGCATCTCGCCCCCTGCAACGATCAGGGAACGATCCTTCTGGATCTCCAACCATTCGCGGACATCGGCGGGCAGGACCGACCAGTGGGCCTCATCGAACATCAGTTCGCGCACCCGCTTAGCCAGAAATGAGGACAGGGCGAATTTCGACCCACCCCAGGAGGGCATGCGCGGTTCCTTGCCCATGGCCGGGCGGACCAGGACATCCAGCCCCGTGACCCCCACCAGGGCCCAGATCTGGCCGGCAAAGACAAAGGTATCGTCGGGCTCCAGCATTTCCAGATAGCCCTCCTCGATCTCCCCGATCTTGCGACCGGGCCGGTGACTGCGACCGATGGAGATGCGCACAGACAGGACACCAGGCGACAGGATGGCCCCGGCATTCAGCCGGTGTCTCTGGGCGATCTGGGCATTGCGCGCCCGCCACAGCCCGTCCTGCCCCTTCACGATCCGGCGGAACTGGTCATAGGTCTTCAGCGCGTAGCCCCCGGTAGAGACGAAATCCACGACCTGCTCGAAGTCCTCCCAGGTCAGGTGGCGATAGGGTCCGGCGCAAGTCACCTCCTCGAACAGGGCGAGCAGGTCAAAAGCCTCGGAACAGGCACAGCCCATGACGTGCTGGGCCAGGACATCCAGGGCTCCGGGAAGCTCGGCGTCCTGGTCGAAGCGGTTTTCGGCAATGGCCTCCCGGGCGGCCTGGCATTCCAGCATCTCGAAACGGTTGGCGGGGACGAAGAGGGCCCGGCTGGGCTCGTCCATCCTGTGATTGGCCCGGCCGATTCTCTGGACCATCCGAGACGCCCCCTTGGGGGAGGCCAGCTGGATCACCAGGTCCACATCCCCCCAGTCGATGCCGAGATCTAGGGTGGAGGTACAGACCACGGCCTTCAGTTCGCCCCGGGCCATGGCGGCCTCGACCTTTCGCCTCTGTTCAGGGGCGAGACTGCCGTGGTGCAGGGCGATGGGCAGGTCGTCGTCGTTAAGCTTCCAGAGCTCCTGGAAGGCGAACTCGGCCTGGAAGCGGGTATTGACGAAGACGAGCGCCGTGCGGGCCTTCTTGATGACCTCATAGACCTCGGACATGGCGTGCTGGGCGGTGTGGCCGGCCCAGGGCACGCGGTTCTCCACCAGCAGCATATCGACAATGGGGGCGGCCCCGCCGGGACCTCGCACAAGATCGACACTGGCCTCTGGGGCCGGATCGTCAGCCGGGGCAAAGGCCAGCCAGCGGCGGATCACATCGGGATCATCCACCGTGGCCGACAGGCCAACCCGGCGCAGATTGGGGGCCAGGGTCTGGATGCGGGCCAGGTCCAGGGCCAGCAGATTGCCCCGCTTGGAGGCGTGGATGGCGTGGATCTCGTCGATGATGATGCAGGCCAGATCGGCGAAATAGGCCCGCGCACCCTCCCAGGCACAGAAGAGGGTCAGCTGTTCCGGGGTGGTCAGCAGGATGTCCGGGGGCTTGATCCTCTGGCGCTGACGCCGGGCAAGACCCGTATCGCCCGTTCGACTCTCGGCGGTGATATTCAGCCCCATCTGCTGGATGGGGGCCATCAGGTTACGCTCCACATCCACGGCCAGGGCCTTGAGCGGGGAGATATAGAGGGTGTGCACCCCGCGTGGCGTATTGGCCGGCGGACGTTCGGCCAGCTGGATCAGGCTGGGCAGAAATCCCGCCAGGGTCTTGCCGCCGCCGGTGGGGGCAATCAGCAGGGCATCGCGCCCGGTCCGGGCCTTTTCCACCATCTCCAGCTGATGGCTGCGCGGGCTCCAGCCCCGACTGGTGAACCAGTCGGCAAAGGCCGGGGGCAGGGCGCGGGTCTCGGGGATGGCAGGGCTCCAGGGCGAGGCCTTCGGGGTAGCATGGGCAAGGGTCTCTGAGAACAGCCCTGTTCCTGTTCCGTTTCGGGGTGAACTCGTCTAGCTATCAGGGGTGAACGCGCTCAGCTCCAGCTTCGATCTTGCCCCGGCCCTGGTTATTCTTCCGGGCCTCAGGGCCGGTGTGGCTGATGAGGACGGCGGACAGGCCCTGAGGGCTCCGGATGCCCGGGATCTGTTCGAGCGGGGCCCGGTTCTGGTGGCCCATGCCTCCATGACGGCCCGGCGTCTGGGTCTGAATTCTGCGTCCCGTTCGCCCCGGATGTTCGACGTCCTTGAACTCTTCGCCTTTGTTCGCCCGGCCCGCTTCTGTGCCCCGTCAGCGGCAGGTCTTGCCCTGGCCATGGGCCTGGCGGAACCGCGCGGCGCCGTCGCCCAGGCCGTGGCCCTGAGACAGGCCTGTGGTTTGCTGCTTGAGGAACTGGCCGCCAGTCCCGAACCCAGCCGCGAGGAAGCGCTCGCCATAGCCGAGACCCTGGCTCGCGGGGGATGGGCCTGGGGCGTTACGGTCATGGCGGCCCTGAGGTCTGCCCCCGTGGGCAATCAGTTCCGCACCTCCGGCCTCGATGTCTGGACCCGTGTCAGCGAATGGGAAGATCAGGCCCCGCCGGGGGAATCCGGGACCCGATCCATGAATCCGGCTGACGCCTCTGCCAGACTGGCCGAACTGCTGGCCACGGCGGGACTTACAGAGGCACGGCCCACCCAGGCCGAATTCGCTGCGGAAGCCACCTTTGCCTTCCAGCCCCGGGAGCGGGAGGGTGAACCCCGCATGGTCCTGGCCGAGGCGGGCACCGGGGTCGGCAAGACTCTGGCCTATCTGGCCCCGGCCTCACTCTGGGCAGAGGCCAATGGCCCCTCGGTGTGGATCTCCACCTATACCCGCGCCCTGCAGCGGCAGATCGAGCGCGAAAGCCACGCCATCTATCCGGACCCCAAGGTCAGGGCGAAGAAGGCCGTGGTGCGCAAGGGCCGGGAAAACTATCTCTGCCTTCTGAACTTCCAGGACCAGGTCAATGCCGCCCAGCTGGGCGGGGCAGACCTGATCGGCATGGGCCTCACCGCCCGGTGGGTCCGCGCTACGCGGGATGGGGACATGACGGGTGGGGACTTCCCAGCCTGGCTGCCGACCCTTTTCGCCGTGCCGCCGGCGGCCCAGGCCAGCGGGGCCAATCTGGTGGACCGGCGCGGCGAATGTATCCATGCCGGTTGCCAGCACTATCGGACCTGTTTTGTCGAAAAGGCGATCCGGGGCTCTCGTCGGGCCGACATCGTCATTGCCAATCACGCCCTGGTGTTAACCCAGGCGGCCTTTGACGGGGCCCGCTCGGCCCGGGGGTCGAAGGGCGATTCCGAAACCACCCAGCTGAAGCGCATCGTCTTTGACGAGGGCCACCACCTGTTCGATGCGGCAGATGCGGCCTTTTCGGCAGCCCTCTCCGGCCAGGAGGCCGCCGAACTGCGGCGCTGGATCCGGGGACCGGAAGGCCGTGGCCGGCGGGGGCGCGGTCTTGAGACCCGGCTGCTGGAAGTGCTTGGCGACCATGAGGACGCCCGCCGCGCCCTCAATGACGCCACCCGTGCGGCCCAGGCCCTGCCGGGCGAGGGCTGGTCTGGCCGGATCGCCCCGCCCAATGGCGAGGTCAATCCCATCGGCCCGGTCGAGGCCTTTCTGGTCGCCCTGATCGAACAGCTAAGGGCGCGGGCAGCCCCCTCCGAGGTGGGGATGGAATGCGCCGCCCGTCCAGCCCTGGACCTGGTCCGCGATACGGCCCGCACGGCCGCCGCAGCCCTGGCGGCCGTGGAAGCCCCCCTCCTGGCCCTGGCGCGACAGCTCGAGGACCTGCTGGACGATGAGGCCGCGACCCTGACCACCAGTGACCGGGCCCGGATCGAAGGCGCCCTGCGGGGTCTGGACCGCCGGGCCCGCATGACCCTGCCGGCCTGGCGCTCCATGCTGCGGGCCATTGACGAGGATGCCGAGGACGACCCAGACTTTGTCGACTGGTTCGATGCCACCTTCCTCTATGGCCGTGTGGTGGATGCCGCCTGTCGCCGTCACTGGATCGATCCCAGCGAGCCCCTGACCAATGCCGTCATTGCTCCGGCCCACGGGGTTCTGGTGACCTCGGCCACCCTGGCAGATTCCACCCTGGATGATCCCTTTGCCCTGGCAGAGATGCGCACCGGGGCAGCCCGTCTGCCGGACCGGCCCAAGACCCTGAGGCTGGCCTCGCCCTTCGACTATGCCGCCAATGCCCGGGCCTTTGTAGTGACCGATGTGGGCCGCGATGACCCCCGCCAGATCGCTGCGGCCATGCGCGAGCTCTTTCTGGCGGCCGGCGGCGGGGGTCTTGGCCTGTTCACCGCCATCCGACGCCTGAGGGCCGTCCATGAACGCATCGCTCCAGCCCTGGCCGACAAGGGCCTTGCCCTCTATGCCCAGCATGTCGACCCCCTGGAGGTCGGGGCCCTGGTGGACATCTTCCGGGCCGAGGAGGACGCCTGTCTTCTGGGTACAGACGCAGTCCGCGATGGGGTCGATGTGCCGGGCCGGTCCCTGCGTCTGCTGGTCTTTGATCGCGTGCCCTGGCCGCGCCCCGACATCCTGCACAAGGCCCGTCGCATGCGGTTTGGTGGCAAGGGCTATGACGACTCCATCGCCCGGGCCCGGATCGCCCAGGCCTTTGGCCGGCTGATCCGGCGGGCCGATGACAAGGGCGTCTTTGTCATGCTGGACGCGGCAGCCCCGACCCGGCTGTTTTCCAGCCTGCCGCCGGGTGTGGAGATCCAGCGCATGGGTCTGGTGGAGGCCATAGAGGCGACCACGGAATTCCTGTCGTCCTCAGCCAGCCTTTGAGAACAGGTTGATCACCAGGACCCCGGCCAGGATCAGGGCCATGCCCACCAGAGCCGGCAGGTCCAGCCTCTGTTTCAGGAAGATCCAGGCAATGGCGGTGATGGCAATGATCCCCACCCCGCACCAGATGGCATAGGCAATGCCCACCGGAATGGTCCGGATCGCTACCGACAGGGCCCAGAAGGCAACCCCGTAACCCGCCAGTGTCAGGAGGGTCGGCAAGGGACGGCTGAAGCCCTCGGTCGCCTTCAGGCTCGACGTCGCCACGACCTCACAGGCAATGGCGATGCCGAGCATGACATAGCCGTTCAATGCTTGCCCCGGTCCCGGCCGAAGTTGGGCTCGTTGCTTTCCTGGCCGGCGGCAATGATCCCGCGGCGGATTTCCCGGGTGCGGGAGAACAGGTCGAACAGCTTGTCACCCTCGCCCCAGCGGATAGCCCGGGACAGGGCCTGAAGATCCTCGGTGAACCGGCCCAGGACCTCGAGCACGGCATCCTTGTTCCCGAGGAAAACGTCGCGCCACATGGTGGGATCGGAAGCCGCGATCCGGGTGAAGTCCCGGAAGCCGCCGGCGGAATACTTCATCACCTCGGAGCGGGTGACCTCTTCCATGTCCGCCGCGGTGCCGACGATATTGTAGGCGATCAGGTGGGGCAGGTGGCTGGTGACGGCCAGGACCAGGTCATGGTGCTTTTCGTCCATGCGCTCGACATTGGCCCCCAGGCGACGCCAGAAATCCGACAGCCGGGTCACGGCCTCCAGATAGGGGCCGTCGTCCCGGGCCTGGGGCGTCAGAATGACCCAGCGGTCGCGGAACAGTTCTGCAAAGCCGGCATCCGGGCCGGAATATTCGGTCCCGGCGATGGGGTGGCCGGGGATGATGAAGACGCTCTCCGGCAGGGCGGCGCGCAGGGCCTCGGCGACACTGCCCTTGACCGAGCCCACATCGCTGACCGTGGTGCCGGGGCGGATGGTGGCGGCGGCTGCCTGGGCAGCATCCCCCATGGCCTGGACCGGGACGGCAAAGATCACCAGATCGGCCTCAGCCACGGCTTCGGCGATGTCGCCGGTGACCTTGTCGGCCAGACCAAGTTCGGTGATCCGGGCCCTGTGCGCCTCGCTGGCATCAGCCACGATGATCTGCGAGACCACGCCGGCCTCCCGGGCTGCGCGGATCACTGAGGAGCCGATCAGGCCGCAGCCCACAACGGCCAGACGCTCATAGATGGGCCGGGTCATGGGCGGGCCTGCATGAAATCGGACAGGGCCTCGGCCACGGCGCGATTGTGTTCTTCGAGGCCGATGGTGATCCGCAGGTGGTTGAGCAGACCGTATCCCCCGACATTGCGCACGATCAGACCGCGGGAACCCAGGAAGGCCTCGGCGTCCTTCGCCGTCCGCCCCGGCGAGGTCGGAAAGGCAACCAGCAGGAAATTGGCCGCCGAAGGCACGGTTTCCAGACCCAGGCCTCCCAGCTGCTGGGCAAGCCAGGGTCGCCACTGTTCCACCAGGGCCAGGGACCTCTGCTGGAAGTCGTCATCCCCCAGGGCGGCAACAGCGGCCAGTTGGCCAGGGATATTGATATTGAACGGCAGGCGGATGCGGTCCACCGCCGAGGCCATCTCGGTAGGCAGATAGGCCCAGCCCACCCGAAGGGCGGCCAGGCCGTGGAGCTTTGAGAAGGTCCGGGTCATGACCACATTGCTGTGCGCCCGAACGAGCTCGGCACCATCGCTGAAGGCGGGGTCGTGGGCAAATTCGGCATAGGCCCCGTCGAGGACCAGGATGATGTCCGGACGCAAGCCGGCGTGAAGGCGCTCGATCTCGCTGTGGGGGATCCAGGTTCCGGTGGGGTTGGCCGGATTGGCGACAAAGACCAGGCGGGTGCGCTCGTCCACCTGCTGCAGCAGGGCGTCGACATCGATGCGGTAATTGGTTTCAGAGGCCATGCGCACCTCGGCCCCGCAGGCCCGGGCCCCGATGGCATAGGCGCCAAAGCCGAACTCGCCCTGGACGATATTGTCGCCGGGCTCGAGATAGGCCTGGTTCAGAAGCTGGAAGATCTCGTCCGATCCACAGCCGAACAGAAGGCGCTCGGGCTCCAGGTCATATTTCTGGGCGATGGCCTCGCGCAGGATGTTGGAACGGCCATCGGGATACATGTGAAGCTGGTCAAAGGCCGAGGAAAAGGCCTCCCGCGCCGCCGGGCTGGAGCCCAGGATGTTTTCGTTGGCCGACAGCTTGAGAGGATCAGCAATGCCATCCAGCTTGGCCTTGCCCGGCACATATGGGGCAATGTCCAGGATCCCCGGCTTGGGGACGGGGCGATCCGCAGTGCTGCGGTTTAGCGGGGTGTTTTCAGACATGTAGCGCCTTTGGGGCGGAGTTGAGCTGTGGCTCTTACACGTCGAAGGGCGCGGGTGCAGCCCCGATCACACCGGAAAGCCGCCCCGGAGCCCGCGCCAGGCGCTCGTCATCGGCCTGATAATAGCCGGCCAGGGCGAAAAGCTTCAACCCACCAGCCTCTGTGACCAGTTCGGCGGCGACCCCGTCCTTGCTCAGGGCGTCTTCGATGGCCTCACGGCCCACGGCGTCGGTCACCCAGAAGGTGCGGTCATCGCCAGAGGGTTCGATCTCGACATTGGCCACGGCCAGGGCGTTCATCGGCCCCCAGCCCGCCAGACAGGGCAGGGCGCAGAACACTTTAAGTTGGGGTTCGGCCAGCAGGCGACCCCACCAGGGGGTATCAGAGCTGAGGGAGAGAATGGCGACACCCCCGACAGTGCGAGCGGCGGCCAGGGCCTCTTCGGCCTTTGAGACGAGGCTGAGGGGCGGGGCCGTTCCAAATCGCATCCGGGCGGCCTCGGTGACCCGCGCATCGTTGCGGCCGCCAAAGACGGACAGGTGGAAGGGCCCCTGACGCCAGAGGCTGTCGCTGATCACCTCACGCCAGACCCGAACGATGAGGGAGGCGGTGGCGTGGTCGTGGGGACGGTCCAACAGGCGGCGGATAAGCTGGGTCTCGCGACCGGGCCGCAGGGCGAACTTGTCAGCATCCCCGGCGGCGGCCTTGGCGGCTGCAACTTCACGGGCAATGCCAGCGCGCTGGTCGAGCAGGTCAAGCAACTCGGCGTCCAGGACATCAAGCCTGGCCCGGATGGCGTCCAGCGACAGCGCAGTTGGCGTGGCCTCGGTCATTTGTCCCCCGAAAACGAGCCTGCGCGATTAAGTCATTGCGGGGGAAGGCGCAATAGGCGGCAACCGCGGAATAAACTTGCCAGACCTCAGTAGATCTTCGGGGCCGGCCCCAGGGCAACGGGGCCGAGGGTTGTGCGACCGGCCTCGAAACTGATCTTCGCCTGGGCGACCTGGCCGTTGCCCTGTCGGGCCTGGGCGACGGTGGCGGCGGCCTCGGCGGTCTCGGCAGAAATCACGCCAGCCTCTGCCAGGGCAACCAGTCCGACCGTACCGTTCCGCAGACTGATGTCGAGATTGCCCCGCATCCGGCCATCTGAACCAACACTGACCAGACCTGAATTGGAACCCAGGACCAGACTGCCGGCGGTGAGGCCAGCCTGCCGGACTGTGGCCTGGCCACCTTCCCGGTTCCAGGTGCGCACGGCGTCGCTCCAGCTCGAGCCTTTCAGACTGCTGGCCTTGCTGATGATGCTGTCCCAGATCATGGCGACCGGCTTGTCAGCAGCGACACGGCCCAACAGGCCGCCGGGCGTGGCCTTGGCGCCATCGATGCGGAACAGCAGGGCTCCCTGATCGTCAGGACCAGGACGCAGATGCAGCTCGGCCTTTTTCGCCGTGGTCAGGGCAAAGGGCAGGGCGCCCGGAGCCGCGGCGAAGCGCAGCTTGCGCCCCTCGATGGACAGGCTCGGAAAGGCCTTGCCGAGGCCCGAAAGGCTGGCGCGAAGAACATCCCCGGTGACTTCCACGGGCCCGCCTACGGGCCTGGTCAGGGTCAGGCCCTGGGGTGTGGCCATCACCCAGTGGCCGGCGGCATAGATATAGGCCTCGGTTTCCAGCAAGGGGGTCGATATGGCCCAGCCCGTGGGTTCCCTCAGCCGGGCCTCGGTCAGGACCACAGAGATCCGGAAGGGATAGCCGCCGATCTTGCGGTCCTTCCAGGACAGCTCATAGCCCGCGGACTTCAACTGGGCGACGCTGGCATCCATGCGGGCCCTGGCGGTGCCCTGGACCTGCACCCAGACCAGGCTCCAGACCACCATACCCACGGCCAGAGCACCGAAAGGCAGATAGAGGCCCAGGCGGGATTTGCGGGGCGGCTCAGGTTCGGGCACAGGTGGGGGCGGAGGCGCAGCCGCGGTCTTGCGCGGGGCTCTCGGTTTGCGGACCGGGGGCTTTGTGGCCTCAGGGGTGTCTGGGGTCTTGGGACCCGAAGTCGAGGAGCGGCGAGCCATGTCGGGGGAGCGTTGGGTCTTCGGTTATGGGTCTTTGATGTGGCGGCCCGGCTTTGAGTTCGCCGAACGACAGGCGGCCACATTACACGGTCGGCGCCGCGCCTTCTGCATCTATTCCGTCCATCATCGTGGAACCTATGAGCGGCCGGGCCTGGTCCTGGGTCTGGCCCCCGGCGGGGCTGTGCGCGGCATGGCCTATCGCGTGGCCGAGGCCGACTGGCCTGAGACCTATGCCTATCTGCGCGAACGCGAGCAGCCCACCGAGACCTATATCGAGGCCCGGGCCCATATCCGCCTGGCCGAGGGACGCCGGATCGAGACCCTGGTCTTCCTGTCAGACACCGATCACCCGCAGTGGGCCGGTGTGCTCAGTCTCGAACGTCAGGCTGAACTTATCTCAGGAGCAACGGGCTTGTCGGGGCCCAATACCGACTATCTGCGGGATCTGGTCATGCACCTGAAGGCCGAGGGGATCCGCGACCGGTCCATGGAGACCCTGCTGCAAATGGTCGGGAGCTAGAGGTCCAGCAGCTTCAGGGAGGCGGTCTCGATCCGCTCTTCCAGGGTGCGCATGAATTCCCCGCGCTTCAGGCCGGGAGGGATGGGCTCCAGATACTCAAACACGATGGTGCCCGGGTGGCGCAGGAAGCCATGGGAGGGCCAGTGAACACCGGAATTGGTGGCCATGGGATAGACCGGCATTTCCAGCTCCCGATAGAGGGCCGCGATCCCGGGCTTGTAGTCCCCTGCGGCACCCGGCTGGGTGCGGGTGCCTTCCGGGAAGATCAGCATCTGGCGTTCGTCCCTGAACCGATCCTTGGCATCCTTGACCAGCTTGCGCAGGGCGGCGGAATGGCCGGACCGGTCCACCACCACCATCTTCATCTTCAGGGCGTGCCAGCCGAAGAGCGGGATCCAGACCAGTTCCTTCTTCATCACGAAGCAGTAGTTGGGCAGCCAGGCGAACTGGCCAAAGACATCGAACATGCACTGGTGCTTGGGGGCGATCAGGGCTGCGCCCTTGGGCAGGAATTCCTTGCCTCGGACCTCGACCTTGATGTCGCAGATCACCCGCAGCAGGAAAATGATCCCCATGCCCCAGACCCGCAGGGCCGTGACCATCCAGCGATAGGGCGCGATATAGAGCGGCACCACAATGACGGCGGCAAAGACCGACCAGATGTAGAAAACCACAACGAAAAGCAGGGAACGCAAAGCCAGCAGCACGTCTAGTCCTTCCTGCTGGCAGGATCTTCCCGCGGGCCGAGGCTGAGCACAGCCTCCCGACCCAGGATCGCCAGATACTTGCAATACTCCCAACCGATCAGTCTGGCTCCCTTGCTGGACCGCCACCAGTCGGCCATGTCGATCACCGGGGTTGTCACCGGATAGGCCTGGAGCCGCACCTTCGGCATGGCCGAGCGCAATTCCAGCATGGCGCGGGGCATGTGATAGTCCGCCGTCACCACAATCAGGCTGTCATAGCGCATGGCCCGGGCCCAGTCGGCGGTCTCCTTGGCATTGCCTATGGTGTTGGCGGCGTTGAAGTCCAGGTCGACACAGCAGTCATAGAGCCGGCGGGTGGCCTTGCTGACGGCGCGGATATCCTCCCGGGAGGCGGCGCGATAGACGCCGGAGACCAGCATCCGCTTGCCCTTTTCGGCCTCCAGCAGGCGAACCCCGGCCAGGATACGTTCATTGGACCCGGCACCCGTCAGGACCACGACGCCATCGGCGGCTTCGGGAATCCCTGCCGGAGTTGAGGCCTCGATACGGCTGGCAAAGGCCCAGAGCCCTGCTGCCCAAAGCAGGACCACAACCAGCAGGGCGGCAAGGCTCTTCACTGCAGGCCCCGGATGATGGACTGGGCGGTCAGGCGTGCGGCAACGGCCGCCACCAGGCCAGCCGCCAGGGGAGCTGGTGTCACGGCCAGCAGGTCCGTCCAGGCGATGGGAAGTACAGGTGTCAGTCCGCTGCCTCCACCAAGGAGCCGCAAAAGGGCACCCATGATCGCTGCACCGGCCGCGCCAAACAAGCCCGCGATTGCGGCCATCCGTGCAAAACGCGCCTGGAACAGCCGCGCAATGAAGGCATCCTCTGCCCCGGACAGGTGGAGAACCTCCACCACCTCGTGGCGCGCGGCCAGACCTGCGCGTGTGGCAAAAGCCACCACCGCCCCGGCCGCTGTGGCGATCAGGGCAAAGACCGCCATGCCGATCCAGCGGGCGAGGCTGGCACCCCGCTCGATATCCTTCATCCAGACGGAGTGGTCGTCCACACTGGCATCCAGACCCTGGGATCTGAGGGCCAGGTTCATGGTCTTTGTATCGGCAGGGTTTTCAGGACTCAGGACCACTGCCACGAGCCGTGGAATGGGGAGATCCGACAGGTCGGTCTCTTCTCCCAGCCAGGGGGCGATCAGAGCCTCGGCCTTTTCCTTTTCAAGGGCCCGGGCTTCAGCCACGCCGGGAACACCGGCCAGGGTCTCTGCCGCGCGGGCAGCCGCGGAATCGGGGGTCTCATTGGCCTTGGGCCGGACGATGACGGTCGCCTCGCCGGTCAGTTGCTGGGTCCAGCCCCGGGCGGCGCGGTCGGAGGCCAGGACGGCCAGGGCTGTCAGGCAGGCCAGAAAGCACAGGGTGGCCACGACAAAGACAAGGGACCCATCCCTGGCATCGGCATCCGGCAGGAAGGGTGCCGGCTTCCAGCGGTCCAGATCCAGCATGTCACTCATGGCTCGGACCCCAGCCTAGTCAGCTGGCCGCCGTCAAGGTGAAGGACCGGCATGCCGGAGCGTGCCACCAGGTCCTGGTCATGGGTCGCGATGAGAATGGTGGTTCCCAGGCGATTGAGTTCCACGAAAAGTCTCAGGATCCGCAGGGCCATCTCGTGATCGACATTGCCGGTGGGCTCATCCGCCAGCAGGATATCGGGGCGATTGACCACGGCCCGGGCAATGGCCAGGCGCTGCTTTTCTCCCCCCGCCAGGGTGGCCGGCATGGCGTGCATGCGGTGGCGCAGGCCGACCCAGGCCAGGAGTTCGGCCACATCCTGCCGATAGGAGTCCGGCTTGCGGCCCTCGATCCTCAAGGGCAGGGCCACATTGTCGAAGGCCGACATGTGTTCCAGCAGTCGGAACTCCTGAAAAACCACGCCGATCCGGCGTCTCAGGAAAGGCTGATCCCGCAGCGGGACAGCCGAGACATCCTGACCGAACAGGTGCACCAATCCCTTGGACGGCTTTGCGGCCAGATAGATCAGCTTGAGCAGGGAGCTTTTCCCGGCTCCGGAGGCACCGGTCACGAAATGGAACGAGCCTGGCTCGAGGGAAAAGCTGAGGTCGCGCAGGGTTTCAGGCGCACGCCCATAGCGCATGGAAACGTCGTCAAAGCGGACGGTCGCGGGGTCGATGTCTTGCGCCCCTTCGGGAAGCGGGTTTCTGGACATGAAGGCCGAAATCGGCGACCTCGGTTGAGGTTGCTGGAGCGTCCGATTCGGTCGTCATGATACTGACCTGCCCCGACTGCGCCACCAGCTATTTCGTGGACGATTCCAAGATCCCGCGAGATGGCCGGACGGTGAAATGTGCCTCTTGCGGGACCCGCTGGACCGCGAGACACGAAACTGCGCTCGAACTGGATGTTTCCCAGGATGAGGGTGCGGTTGCCCGTGAGCCTGCCGCGCCCGCCCCTGAACCTGAAGCCATCAGTGATCTGCCCGGCGAAGCCCTGCCAAAGGTGTTCCGCGCCAAGGCCGAGACCGGCCGCAAGGTGAGGGAGGCTGCGACAGTCGGGGTCGTCTGGGGCGTCATGGCTGTGGCCATGGCCCTGATGATCGGCACTGCCGTCCTGTTCCGGGTCGATGTGGTCAAGGCCTGGCCTCAGTCCGCCGCCGCCTATGCCGGCATCGGTTTGCCGGTGAATAGTCTGGGTCTGGTGATCGAAGGCGAGAAGGCCGAGCCTGCCCTGCAGGAAGGTCATGCTGCCATCGCCATTTCCGGCATGATCCGGAATGTCGAAAGCCATGCCATCGAAACCCCGCCCCTGAAGATCAGCTTGCTGAACAAGGCCGGGAAGCCGGTGGCGACCAAGATTGCCCGCCCGGCTGACGGCCTGATCCCCCCGGGGGAAACCCGCCATTTTGCCCTGTCCATGCTGGATCCGCCCTCCAGTGCCGATCAGGTGGAGATTGCCTTCGCACCCGAAGCCGCCCGGCCGGGTGTCCATGGGCCTGCGAAGCTTCATGCCGCCCCCAAGCCGACGGCCCCCAGGCCGGCCAGCATGGATCTTCGCGGCCCTACTGTCGCCCCGGAACCGCCTATGCCGGAGCCGGTGGAGGCCCAACCCCTGCCAGAGGTCCATCATGACACCCCCGCCCATGACTGAGCCTGTGGTTCTGCTCAGCGAGGCGGAGGTTCAATCGCGGGTCACGGCTCTGGCCGCGGAGATCGCTCCCCGGATTGATGACGAGACTGTGGCCGTCTGCCTACTGACCGGTGGTCTGTGGTTTGCCGCTGACCTGACCCGGGCCCTGTCCCGGGCTGGGCGCAATGTGCGCTTCGATGCTCTGTGGCTGGCCTCCTATGGCGATGAGCGCGCCAGTCTTGGGCGCTGCGAGGTCCGGGCGGATCTGCAAAGGCCCCTGGCCGGACGCCGCGCCCTGATCCTCGATGATGTCTTCGATACCGGCCTGTCTCTGTCAGAGGCCCAGCGCCTTGTGCGGGATGCCGGGGCCAAGGAGACCCTGACGGCCGTCTTTGCCCGCAAGCCCTGGCCCAAGCCCCGGGCCATAGAGCCGGACTTCGTGGCCTGGGAGGCCCCGGCCCGCTATCTGGTGGGCTATGGCATGGACTCCAAGGGCGGCCTGCGCGGCCTGCCCTATATCGGGGCCCTGGACTAGGGCTCCTGCCAGGCCGGGGCGGTTTCCCGGGCCAGCATGTCCTCATAGGTCGGGCGGGGCCGGACGACGGCAAACGCGCCGTCCTTCACCAGGACCTCCGGCACCAGAAGCCTGGAATTGTATTCACTCGACATCGAGGCCCCATAGGCCCCCGCACTCATGAAGGCCACCAGATCACCTGACTGAAGGGGCGGCAGGGTGCGGTCGCGGGTGAAGGTATCGCCCGTCTCGCAGATCGGCCCCACGACATCATAGACCACGCCCACGGCATCCCTGGGCAGGACAGGGCGGATGTCGTGATAGGCATCGTACATGGCCGGGCGGATCAGGTCGTTCATGGCCGCATCGAGCACGGCGAACTTCCGTCCTTCGGGCCGCTCATGGATGTGCAGGACCCTGGCAACCAGGACCCCGGCATTGGCGGCAATGACCCGGCCCGGCTCAAAGGCCAGGGAGACGTCCAGTCCCCGGGTCGCCCGGGCCACCATAGCAGCATAGTCGGCCGGGGACGGCGGTGTGGGCTGGTTGAAATAGGGCACGCCCAGGCCACCGCCCAGGTCCAGGCGCTCGACCCCCAGGCCCTCGGCCCTGAGAGATTCCACCAGCTGGCGCATCTTGCCGAAGGCGGCCTCGAAGGGGGCGAGGTCGGTGATCTGGCTGCCGATGTGGCAGGCTACGCCCACGGGCTTCAGGCCGGGACTATTGGTCGCCCGGGCATAGAGCCTCTGGGCCTCGGCGAAGGAGACCCCGAACTTGTTGTCGGCCTTGCCGGTGGCGATCTTGGCATGGCCGCCGGCCTCGACATCGGGATTGACCCGGATGGCCACCTGGGCGCGCAGGCCCAGGGATTGGGCGATGCGGGAGGTCAGCTCCAGCTCCGGCTCGGATTCCAGGTTCATTTCCAGAACCCCCGCCTTGAGGGCAAAGGCGATCTCGTCGGCCGACTTGCCGACCCCGGAAAAGACGATGCGCTCCGGCGGCACGCCGGCGGCCAGGGCCCGGCGGACCTCGCCCTCAGACACTGTGTCTGCCCCGGCACCCAGCCGGGCCAGGGTGCGGATCACCGCCAGGTTGGGGTTGGCCTTGACCGCATAGGCGATCAGGGGATCGACGATGCCCTCCGCCGTCAGGGCATCGCGCAGCACCGTGAAGTGCCGTTCAAGAGTCGCCGTTGAATAGACATAGACCGGGGTGCCCACGGCCTCGGCAATGGCCGAGAGGCGAACCCCCTCACAGGACAGTTCGCCCTGGTCGAACTCAAAATGGTTCATCGCGGCCGGGTATAGGGGTTGTCGAGGGCACCCTGGGGCGGGGCGTCATTGGCCCCGCTGACACCATCGATCTGGTTCGTGCGGGCCGGGGCCGGATCCACATTGGGATCGCGGGGGTCGATGGTACTCAAGGGACGGGCCGGGGCACCAGCTGCGTCAGAGGTCGCCTTGGCCTCCCCCCACATGGGGGCGGGGCGATCCAGGGCCCCCATCTTGCCGCAACCGGCCAGGGCCAGGGCCATGCCCAGGGGAACGAAGTGACGCAGCATCATGACAAGATGTCCTTCCATCGTGCGATCTGGGCCCGGACCTGGTCCGGGGAGGTTCCGCCATAGCTCCGGCGGCTGGCCACGGAGGCTGCCGGAGTGAGCACATCAAAGATGGCAGGGGTAATGCGGCTTTCCAGTGACTGGAGGTCGGCAAGCGGAAGATCGGCCAGTTCGCAGCCCCGGGTCTCGGCCATCTTGACGGCGGCCCCGGTGACGTGGTGGGCATCGCGGAACGGAATGCCCAACTCCCTCACCAGCCAGTCGGCCAGGTCGGTGGCAGTGGAAAAGCCTGAGCCGGCCGCCAGGGCCATGCGCTCGGCATTGGGCTCGAGATCGGCGACCATGCCGGCCATGGCCGCCAGGGACAGTTCCAGGGCATCAAAGGCCTCGAAGGTGCCGACCTTGTCCTCCTGCATGTCCTTGGAATAGGTCAGGGGCAGGCCCTTCATGACAATAGCCAGCTGGGTGAAGGCCCCCATCAGCTTGCCGACCTTGGCCCGGACGAGCTCCGCCGCATCGGGGTTCTTCTTCTGCGGCATGATGGACGAGCCGGTGGTGAAGGCATCGCTCAGGCGGATGAAGCCGAACTGAGGCGTCATCCAGATCACGATCTCTTCGGCCAGACGCGACAGGTTGATGGCGCAGATCGAGCCAGCCGCGAGGGCCTCCAGGGCAAAGTCGCGGGTGGAAACGGCATCCAGGGAATTGGCCAGTGGGCCGTCAAAGCCCAGGGCCTGGGCCGTGGCGTGGCGATCAATCGGGAAGGGCGATCCTGCAAGGGCCGCAGCGCCGAGGGGGCTGAAGTTCATCCGCCGGCGGGCATCGGCAAAGCGCGAGCCATCGCGGCCGAACATTTCCACATAGGCCATCAGGTGGTGCCCAAAGGTCACGGGCTGGGCAGGCTGAAGGTGGGTGAAGCCCGGCATCAGGGTCGCCGCATGGGGTTCGGCCTTGGCCAGCAGGGCCCCCTGCAGGGCCTGGATCTGGGCCAGGGTGCGATCGCAGGCCTCGCGAACCCAGAGACGGAAGTCCAGAGCCACCTGATCATTGCGGGACCGCGCGGTGTGCAGGCGACCCGCCACGGGGCCGATCAACTCCCGCAGACGGGCCTCCACATTCATGTGGATGTCTTCGAATTCGTCTCGGAACGGGAAGGTCCCGGCCGCCATCTCCGCCGAAATGGCCTGCAAGCCCCCCTGAATGGTGACCTCGTCCTCGGCCGATATCACCCCCTGCTTGGCCAGCATGGCGGCGTGGGCCTTTGATCCGGCCAGGTCCTGTTCGGCAAGACGCTTGTCAAAGCCGATGGAAACGTTGATGGCCTGCATCAATTCGGCGGGCTTGGACGTAAACCGTCCACCCCACATGGCCTGGCCAGCGGCGGGAGCCGTTGTCTGTTTTCCAGAAGCGTTCGAGGAGTCTTCGGACATATGAGTGAAGTTCAAGGCGGTGAGGCGGGCAAACCCAAAGCCGGCGTCCTCAAGATCGCGCTCTGGGGCGTGGCCATACTCGGCATCGCCACCATTGCTTACATCATTGCCCAGTCCTCCATAAACCCCCAGCAGCCGACGAATTTGAAAGCCTATGCCAAGGGCGACATGGCCCGGCTGGTTTTCCCTCTGGAGGCAGCTCCTGCGCCGGTCTCCAGCTTCCAGGATTCAGAGGGCAAGCTCCATCGGATCGCTGACTTCCGGGGCAAGGTGACGGTGGTGAATGTCTGGGCCACCTGGTGCGGGCCCTGCGTGATCGAAATGCCAACCCTGGCCTCCCTGGCCAAGGCCTATGAGGGCAAGGACGTCGTCGTGGTCCCGGTCTCCATCGATTCCGATGACAAGACCGATCAGGCCAAGGCCTTCATCGCCAAGAACGCGCCCCTGACCTACTACCACGACCCGAAAAAGGCCCTGCCTTTCGAGTTCAAGCCCCCGGCCGTGGGCATGCCCACGACGGTGATCTACGGCAAGGACGGGGTGGAAAAGGCCCGGATCTCAGGAGAGGCTGACTGGTCAGGCCCTCAGGCCAAGGCCCTGATCGACCACCTCCTGGCCGAGCCTGAGTGATCAGACCGTTGCGGTCTCGCTCGAGGCCGAGAGGGATCGCAGGAAGCCCAGCAGGGACGACCGAGATTCCGGCGGCAGCTTCTCGAAGGCATTGAGCAATTCCATGGCGCCTGGGGTGCGCATGCGTCCCAGGAGGTCCATCTCGGCCTCGCCTTCGCCTGCGGGAGTGTCCAGCACGTCCATCAGATCCGTGACCCGGCACTTCAGGGCCCGGGCGATCTGAACCAGGCGGGAGAACGAGATCCGGTTGGCACCGTTCTCATATTTCTGGATCTGCTGGAAGCTGACGCCACACTGTTCCGCGAGGGCTTCCTGGGACATACCGATGGTCCGACGCCGGATCCGGACCGAGGCCCCCAGGGCGACGTCCAGCGGGTCCGGAGACTTGTTCGAAACCTCAGCCATGTGACGGCGCTCCACCCTTGGTGCTCTTTGAGCGAAGCCGCGGCCCGGCTCAGCTTGACGGTTAGTATTAGGAGACGTGACCCATCAAAGATCTCGACTCGAATCTAGCAATCATCGGGAATACCAGCAGTCGCCGGATAAGCAATCAAGAGTTGCCCCAGTCAAAACTGAGCCAGGCCTGATCCCTTCCTGACATCCCCATTGGGTGGAGAACGGGCTTGCCAGCCGGGGCGGTGAGTCAGAGGCTGACGCGCCCTATCCTGCTTACAGGTTCCGTATGTCCGATCCCCGTTCTGTCGAGAGTTCCCGCGTCCTGATTACCGGGGCCGCCAGCGGTATGGGCCGGGCGACGGCCGAGCTGTTTGCCAGGGAAGGAGCCCAGGTCGCGGTCACCGACCTCAGGGGCGATCTCGCCAGGGCTGTCGCCGCAGACATTCGCAAGGCGGGCGGTCGGGCCGAGAGCTGGGACCTGGACCTGTCAGATCCTGACCAGATCAGGGTGCGGGTGGAGGAGATCGGCCGGCAGTTCGGCGGGCTGGATATCGTGATCAATAATGCCGGGGTCGGCGGCTTTGCGGCCATAGACAGTCCGGCCTATGACTCGGCCTGGACCCGGGCCCTGGCCGTCATGCTGACTGGGCAGCAGGAAATGGTTCGGGCTGCCCTGCCTTTTCTGCGTCAGGCCGACCATCCGAGGATCGTCAATATCGCCTCGACCGAGGCCCTGGGGGCGACGTCGCGCAATAGCGCCTATGCCGCAGCCAAGGCCGGGGTGACGGGCCTGACCCGCGCTCTGGCCGTGGAACTGGGCCGCGAGGGTATCACCGTCAACTGCATCTGCCCGGGGCCAATCCTGACCGGCATGACCGAAGCCATTCCCGAGGCGGATCGTGAGAACTTTGCCCGTCGTCGAACAGCGCTTGGGCGCTATGGACGGCCGGAGGAAGTGGCCCACATGACCCTCAGCCTCTGCCTGCCCGCCGCCTCCTATATCACCGGGACAGTGATCCCGGTGGATGGCGGGCTCATGGCCCGAAATGCCTGAGGTCAGGCGGGGGCCTCGGCCACCTCAATGCGATAGCGCTTGCGCAGCTTGGCCATGAAGCCGGCATTCGCCGCCTGGCGCTGTTCGGCCATGTAAGCGTCGCGGACTTCGGACTTCACATCGTTGAACGGGGGGATGCGGGCCGGGCGTCGGGACTCGATCCGCACGACATGCCAGCCAAAGGGCGAGGCCACTGGCCCGACCCAGGTCCCAAGAGGCGCCTTTTCCGCCAGCTGGGCGAATTCGGGCCCGTAGTCCCGCAGAAGTTCGATCGCACTGACATCGGCATAGGTGAGGGCCAGCATGAAGGGATCGCTGACCGGGGTCTGGCCGCTGCGAGTGGTGGCCAGGGCGGCTTCGGCCGCCAGCCTGGGATCACCCTCCGTGCGCTCGACGCTGAAAAAGGCATGGCGCAGGGTCAGGTGGGCGGGCTCAGCATAGGTCTGCCGGGTCCGGTCATAATAGGACTCCAGGGTCCTGGGGGAGGGCTCCGGGATCGGGGCGACGTCCTGTCCGGCGAAGGCCATCTTCTGGGCCAGGCGACGGCGGATGATGAGGTCATCCTGGTCCAGGCCCAGACGCTGGGCCTCACGGGCCAGGATCTCTTCATCAACCCGCTCGCGAACCATGGCGGTGAGCTCCTCACGGGTCGGGGGGCGCTGGCTTTGGAGTTCCCAGTATTCCGCCATCTGGGCGACGTCCTGGGTATTGACGACAATCACTGGCCGCTGTTGCGCCTTGAAGATCAGGCCCCCGCCAAACAGGAGGGCCCCGATCAGCAGGAAGTGGGTGAGCGGCTCCCTCAGGCCCGACTTGAGGGGCCCCGGCAGTCGTTCGAAACGGTCGGTGAAGGTCACCCTCAGGCCTTGGGTTCGTACCAGATCGGCGAGGACCAGGCCCGCTCGACGATGGTCTTGGGCAGGTTGGGTGCAGGGGGCGTGCCATTTCGGATGGCATCCCATGTAGACCAGCGGCAGGAGGGGTTCTCCAGGATCCGCACATAATAGAAGGCCCGCTGGCGGGGATTGAACTCCGGATCGGTCCACAGAGTGCGCATTTCCGCATCGCCCTTGAACCGCGAGGTCTCGCAGGTGGCGGTATTGACGGTGGCTCCATTGTCCGGGCAGCGGGAGGTGGTCTTGTCCAGGGCAAGGCCATCGGAACAGGCGACGTCAAAGACCTTTTCCTTGGCGACGCCGTTTTCCACCCAGCCCTTCACGACCTGGGCTCTTTGCAGATAGCCAGAATTGGGATCGCGAACCCCCCAGACGATGAATTTCGGGGTCTTGCCCTTCACGCCCAGGAGGTCACTGCCCATGGGTACGCCCTTGGCATAGGCCTGGCTGACCACATTGCGGTCCTTCAGGATGTCGCTGGCATAGTCATGGCTGGCAAAGAACCGGACCCGCATCCGGGGCCCGGAAGTGGCAAAGGTCTCGCGACGGCGCAGGGCCGAATAGATGGCTTCACGGGTGTTTTCCTCAGCCCAGACCCCAGCCAGTCCAGAGGCCCCCCAGGACTGAAAGCGGGCATTGTTGGCACCCACCGCCGCATTGGGGTCGTCCCAGGACTTCGCGCCATTATTGGGCACTGAGCCTCGCTGGGCGGGGGTGGAATCCACGCGGCCGACCTTGCCGTGATAGTCGCGGTCATCCACCAGACCCGGTGCGGCCAGGTGGGTGTCGCTGGAGCCGATGAAGCCGAACTTGAAGGGGTTGAAGCCCTTGGTCTCCTGCATCACCAGGCCGTCCTTGAGGGCCTGACGAACATAGCCGCCAGAGAACTTGGTCACCGCCCTTGTGGAGCCAATATAGGACTCCATGATCTCGAAATTGGCCCATTCGTCATTGGGCGACAGGGAGGGATGGGTGTCAGATGTCCCCTTGATCTGGGTCATCTCGGCAATGGGTTCATTGCGACGGCGCATGTCGGCATAGGCCTTGTCCATGGGCGTGCCATCGAACTTGGTCGTCTGGAACATCATCCCGTCACTGCCATTCATGTTGTGCGGAATAGCCAGGGACTCCACCCCGCCCTTGCGCCAGACATCCATGGTCCGCCACAGGTCCTCGGGATTGGCGGACTGGACGGCGGAATAGGGCAGTTCCGAGACCTTGGAGGTCCGGAAGATGACATTGCGGTGCATGTTACGGCCGTCCGGGGCCGAGGTGTATTCATAGCCTACCAGGGCCGTGAAACGCCCAGGATCATTGTGCTTGGCCGCGGCGTCCTGGATCTCCTTCCAGGCCCGGCTCTGGATGGACTTGTCCTGGAACTCGGGGGGCAGGCCTCCAAAGGCAAAGGCTGTCACGATGCGAGTGAAGGCCGCACCGATCTCCTTGGGGTCGGTGCTGAACAAGCCTTGGGTTATGGGCAGCCTGGACAGGACGGAGTTGGGCCGGTTCGCCTCCTCCATGGACCCGATATATTCCGCGTGATCGGTGACGGCGACGAAGTCCAGGGGCCCGCCGGTCAGGCGGATATTGTAGCCACCTGGGTGGCCAATGCCCTCGCCCTTGGCAAAGCGATAGGCGTCATCCGGCGACGCCCGGACATTGAAGATATAGGCATCAAAGGACAGCTTGGTGTGGACATGCAGGTCGCCGAAATAGGCGTTGCGTTCGGTGTTGTAGCCGGGGGCATGGGCCGGTGAGGTTGCTGCCTTGGCGCTGGCCGCCGGGGCAGAGACGGCTGGCTTGGCGGCGGCCTTTGCAGGGGCAGTTGGGGCCGCAGCAATCAGGGCTGTGCTGGCAAAGAGCGAGGTGGTCAGGGCTATTGCCCCCCAAGTCGCCGGATGACCCATAAGGCGCATGTCTGTCTCCCCAATCCGGGCCCGGTTTTCCCTGAGAGATCGTATCTCCCCGAGGCCTGTAGCCCATTGGTTTGATGATTGCCCGTCGCACGCGGCGATGTCAAAACACCTGTTTGAACGGGGGCCGGATTTGGGACTTATGGCACGCCATGGACGTGGGCTACTGGCGCTCTGCCTCCTGAGCCTGTCGATCCTGACAGGTCTTGGCGGGCGAGCCCTGGCCCATGAAGTCCGCCCCGCCCTCCTGCAGATCACGCAACAGGCCGGCGGCGGCTATGAGGTGGTCTGGAAACAGCCGGTGGTCGGGGACATGGCGATCCGCCTGTCGCCCCGGCTGTCCTCCGGGGCGCTTGCTCGGATCACGCCTCGGGAGACCCATACCCAGAGTTATCTGGTCAAGGCCTGGCAGGTCCCCAAGGGGGTGCCCCTGGACGGCCAGACAGTGACCATCGACGGCCTGGCCCAGACGGTCACCGATGTCCTGGTGCGGGTAGACCGCATGGACGGCGAGGACCTCAATGCGGTGCTAAAGCCCTCGTCCCCCAGCATGGTCCTTAGCCTGAGCGGGCCGAAGGGGGTCTCGGTCCCGACCTATCTGACCCTCGGGGTGGAGCACATCCTCGCGGGGTTTGATCACCTGCTGTTCGTGCTGGGGCTTCTGCTCCTGGTGGGGGTGAACCGCCAGATCATCAAGGCGGTGACAGCCTTTACCGTCGCCCACAGCATTACCCTGGCGGTGGCGGCCCTGGGCTTTGTGCGGTTTCCCCCGGCCCTGATCGAGGCTCTCATTGCCTTGAGCATCGTCTTTGTGGCCACCGAGCTTCTGCCCCGGCCGGGGCGTGCGCCGACCCTGACCCAGCGCTATCCCTGGCTGGTGGCCTTCATCTTCGGCCTGCTACACGGTTTCGGCTTTGCCGGTGCCCTCGCCCAGATCGGACTTCCTCCCGGCGCCGCCCCCCAGGCCCTGTTCCTGTTCAATGTCGGGGTGGAGATCGGCCAGCTGATCTTCATTGCGGCAGCAGTCGGTGTGATCCTGCTGCTGAGGCAGGTTCGCCGGCGCATCACCTGGCCCACCGAGACCCTGGCGCGCCTGGCTCCAGCCTATCTCATCGGCTCACTGGCCGCCTATTGGCTGATCGAACGGACCCTGGCCGCCTATTCCTGAGGGCCCCATTCGAACCGGCCATTGCGCCGGACCGGGGGGCGCTGGATCCGGACCGAGACCAGACCCTCACCGCCGACGCGGGCCAGCTGGTCCCGAACGGCGGCCTGATCGGTGGCCCCGAGGCTATGGAAATAGCCCAGGGCCCGCTGAAGCAGCCAGACATCGAGGACAGCCGCCCGGACAACAACCTCGTCGCCATCGCGGGTGACGGTCACCGGTGGCAGCAGTGGCTGGTCTCGGTCGGCCGAGATCTGTTCCCCGGCCTCGGGATTGCCAGCCTCGATCACCGCATTCCAGGCCAGGGCCGAATTGATGAAGCGGTCAGCATGGCCTTCGAACAGAAGCCGCAGCAGGGGCTCCAGGGAGGTGGGGATGGAATCGTCCGGGGCATAGGCGATGGGCACATCCGGAAACTCCGGCGACTGAATCTCCGGCGTGTTCATATGCTCGACCCAACGGAAGACCCGCGGCGCATTGTCCTGCATCAGGCGCAGGGGGACCGGATCGCGACCCAGATGGGCATAGAGGGCCCCCATCAGGGCATAGTCCCCGGCGCTGGGGTGACCGCCCAGCAGGAAGGGGTGCTCGATCAGGTGGTCTTCCATGCACCGCAGGAGCTTCAGATAGCTGGCCTCCAGCTCGGCCCTGTCCGCCTCGGTGGGGGCGATCTTGCCCAGGCTCATCATCTGGTCGGCGATGACATTGCCGTATTGAAGCAGTTCGGCATCGCTGCCCTGGGGGCGGAAGGAGCGCCCGAAGTCCATTTTCACGAACTGGAAATTGGCCTCATGGAACCAGCGATACTGCCAGGCCATACGTACCAGGGCCTCGCTGGCAAAGAGCTCCATCAGGTGGGTGATGACCCTCTGACGGGGTGTCGAAGGGATGGCCGGGATGTCGGGAAACCGGGATTCCAGCAGATCAAAGATGACCGTGGTGTCCTGTAGGCACAGGCCATCCGGGGTCTCCATCTGGGGGACCCGGTGATTGGCCGTGGTCGGCCTCACATGGCTGCGGAACCGGGGATGACTGGGCATGCGTTCGATGAAGGGTATGGCCTTCTTGCGCAGATAGCTCCGGGTCTTGGCCGTGTAATAGGAGGCGTGTGACCCGTAGAGGACATAGGGCTCGGTCATGGCACGGGTCTTCCTCTAGGCGAGCAGGGCGATCTGGGTCAGGGCGGCGCCGAGGGCGATGACCAGTCCGACCCACAGACGCGGGCCGACAAACATCATCAGCATGGGCTGGGTCGGGAAAGAAAAGGTCTCGGCGGTGCCAGCGATCTTGAAGGGATGGACGTGGTGGAACCGCTTGTCGGCCGCCAGCTCCATCAAGTCGCGGCGGCTGCGGTAGCGCATATAGCCCATCACCGTCCAACCCGGGTCCGGCTCCACATGCCAGGCATCCACATAGCCGCCCACCTTGCGGGCCACGATGGCCGGATGGCCGCCCCGGGCAAAGAGGGCGGGCATGAAGGCCTTGCTATAGACCTGCATCAGATCG
This sequence comes from uncultured Alphaproteobacteria bacterium, assembly GCA_903930545.1. Classification (GTDB taxonomy): domain Bacteria; phylum Pseudomonadota; class Alphaproteobacteria; order Caulobacterales; family Caulobacteraceae; genus Phenylobacterium. Next base: position 18,555 of record CAIYZB010000214.1, on the reverse strand, counting down.
CGCCCTGGGGTCGGCACCCCGGTGGTGGGGTGGGGGATCATGCCGTCCGCCACCTTGACCAGGTTGCACATGACAAACTCGCGGCCGTCATCCTCCTGAAGGAACTTGCGGATGATGCTCATGTCATTGGCCCCTGCCGTAGGGCCGTTCTGTGCAGCGGCAATCAGGTCGTCGATTTCCTTGGCACGGATCGGACCGCGCCAGTTGTCATACCAGGCCCTGAAGAGGACATAGAGGCCGAGGGCTGAAAGCCAGACAGTCAGGGACATTCGGTGAGCTCCGGAGATTTCGACACGCACAATGCCAAAATAATCCGAAAAGCCAAGTTGCCAGTTTCAGATCAGGCCAGAAGGGTGTCCACGGCCCGTTCCAGGGCCTTCCTGGCCTGTTCCGGCGACAGGGCCTGATCCCGGCGCAGACGGTCCCAGCTCTCGAAGGACAATAGCAGGTCGAGGACCTCGAAGCGGCTGGCATCGTTGCAGATCGCTTCGGGCAGGACCCAGATCAGGGCGTCCCTCAGCCAGGTGTTCATCCGCTGGACGTCGGACTGCAGGAACCGCGAACGGTGACGATAGGCCGCCTCCGCCCGCTTGAAGGGGGTGACGGTCTCGAAATTGGTAATCCGGCGACCGATCAGTTCCCGAAGGCGCTCCTGCCAGGTGTCACCAGTCAGAGGCTCGGACAGGCCCTGGATGAACTGGGTTTCGATGGTCAGGGACATTTCCCGGTAGAGACTGTCCATGTCGCTGAAGTGCCGAAAGACGGTCCTCAGACCGACACCGGCCCGTTCAGCCACCATCTCGGCACTCACAGGAATATGGCCAGCCTGGGTCAGGGCCACCATGGCCTCGACTATGCGTCCCCGGCTATCCTGGGCGCGGCGGCGGCGGCCATCGGTCTCCGGGTCCGACAGGACGGAGTCAAGGCTGGCAACATCTGACACGTTCGACCCTCCTTGGGCGGACCTTCAAGACCTAGTCGACCCTTATCCGGGCCTGCTGCGGCACACCAGCCGGTTTGGCCGCAGCAGGCCGGATCAGATCAATTGTCCCAGAGAATATACTCTTCGCCGGGCTTTTGAGGCACGCCACTGGGGTGATCGACGAAGACCGGACCCTGAAGCAGGGATGGCCACATGGGCTTCACCGTCTGGGCATTCTGGGCGGCGAGCAGGGCCTGCATGGCCTTGACCCTTGCCGGCTCCTTTGTGGAAAGGTCGACTTGCTCCGTCGGGTCCTTTGCCAGATCAAACAGCCAGATCTTGTTGCGGGCCCCGTTCACCTGGAGCTTCCAGTCACCATCTCGCACCACCTGATACTGGCCGGAGCGCCAGAACATGACCTGGTGTGGGCGGCCGGTGGTCTTGCCCGAGAAATAGGGCAGCAGGTTCACACCATCCACCACACGGTCCGTCGGGATCTTGGCCCCGGCGGCACCTGCGGCCGTGGCAAAGATATCGATATGACCCACGGGCGGAGCGAACTGGCTGCCCGCCTTGATGACCCCCGGATAGCGCATGAAGAAGGGCGCGTGGATGCCGCCTTCAAAGAAGGTCGACTTGAAGCCACGATAGGGGCGGTTGACGTCGGGCAGACCGATATAGCCAGCGCCACCGTTGTCGCTGGTGAAGATCACCAGGGTGTTGTCGTCCAGGCCCTCGTCTTTCAGGGTCTGGAGAATGCGGCCGACATTGTGATCCAGGTTTCGCGCCATGGCCCCATAGACCCGCAGGCGATGGTCCTTGATCTGGGGCAGGGCGTCATAGTCTTCCTTCTTGGCCTGCAGCGGGGTGTGGATCGCATTGGGCGCAAAATAGATGAAGAAGGGGCGGTTCTTGTTGGCCTTGATGGACTTGATGGCCTCGTCCGTCAGATAGTCGGTCATATAGCCCTTGGGGGCGAACATCTTCGAGCCGTTGAACTGAACCATGTAGGGAAGGTTCGGCCACAGGAAGCGGTCGATGGGGTCCCAGGGCTGCTTGGAATTGACGACGTTCGGGTCCTTCTCCGGCAGGAACATCGAGCCGCCGGCAATGAAGCCCAGGCTTTCATCAAAGCCCTGGTCCTCAGGACGCGAGCCCGCCTTGCCTCCCAGGTGCCATTTGCCGAAATGCAGGGTGTGATAGCCGTCGGCCTTCAGGACCTCGGCAATGGTGACCTCGGAAGCCGGGACGCTGAGCTGATTGATGGCCGTCGGGGTGGGCTCGGCGCTGCCATCCGGCATGTCCTTTACTCGGTCTGAGAAGAACTTCGGCGCAATGATCTGGCCCTTCTCCTTGGCCGTGCCGACCATCTTTTCGAAGGCCACAGGTGCCGGTGTGAACTCGAAGCCGAAGCGGGTCGGATAACGGCCCGTCATGATCGAGGCCCGCGACGGCGCGCAGGTGGCATTGCCGGCATAGCCGTTCACCAGCTCGACGCCTTCATGACCGAGGGAATCGATATTGGGGGTGGGGACCGCGCCATTGGCGATGCCGCCGCCATGGAAGGTGATGTCGTTGTAACCCATGTCGTCGACCAGGATGAAGACGATGTTGGGTGGCCTGTCCCCGCTCATCGGAGTGGAAGGCCCCTGTGCCCAGGTCACAGGCTCGTTCGGAGCGACCTTGGGCAGCTTGGAATGGGCGATCATGGCAAAGATGGTGGCCTTGTTGGCCGCCGCCAGGCCGATGGCCGCGACCACCACCAGGGCGGCACCGCCGATCCAGGTCCAGAGTTTCATAGTTCGCTCCCCGAGGTTCGCCCCGCAAACCGGGACGCGAGACTTTAAATGTTTGGGTTCAGCCCTGGCGGGGCTTCAGACCCTGTTGCTGCAGGCGCCACTTGAACTGGTCAAAGCGGTCCTGACCGAAGAAGGGCTCTTTGTTGAAGGCAATCATGGGCACGCCGTAGTGACCGGCTTCCCGCTGGGCGATCTGGTTGGCCTCTACCACAGCGTCCAGACGGGCGGTTTCGGAGTCCACAGCGGCAGCCAGTTCCGCAGGATCGAGCCCGGCGCGGGCAGCGGCCTGGGCGAGATGGTCGCCCTCGTGCCACTGATCGACCTCACCGCCCCAGATCACCTTGCTGACCTCAGCCAGATAGGCCAGGCCCTTGCCCCGCTCGGCCGCCGCCACGCCCAGCTGGGTCAGGCGGTGGATATGGGGCTGTTCCTTGGGATAGCTGCGGGTGGCGAAGTCCATATAGACCGGGTCCGGGCGCGGCCAGCGGAAGGGGATGCCCAGGAACTCGGCCTCGCGATGGATATCGGCCTGGAAATAGGTGAACCAGAGGGGGTCGCGGGTCTCGAAGAACTCCGGCGTGCGCACCGCCAGGGGATAGACCGGGCGGACATTGCATTGGACGTCAAAGTCCCGCTCCAACTCCACCAGGCGGTGGGTGATCATGTAGGAATAGGGGGACCGGAAGGACCAGTAGAGGTCGTAGGTCAGGGACATGACGGGTCTCCGGAGGGGTGATCGAAAAGCAGGTCTTGCACTTTAGGCAGATTATGGCACGCACCGCGTCATAATCAACGCAAAGCCTTGGAAGGCCAGATCATGATTGCAACCCTGCTCCGCGGACTCATCGGACTGATCGGAACCCTCTCGACCCTGCTGGCCCTGCGGATCTGGTCCGCCCCGGTCCAGGCCGCCGCCAATCTGGGCCTGTCCGGAGACGGCCTGCTCGGCCATGCCAGCCTGAGGGCCGATGTAGCGGGCTTTTTCGGGGCTGCCGGTCTGCTGTCCCTGGCCGCTGCCGTGCGCAATGACCGCAAGCTGCTTACTGCCCCCCTGATCATGATCGCCCTGGCCCTCAGCGGTCGCATCCTGACCCTGGCCCTCGAAGGCGTCACCCAGCCCCAGATCCAGCCCCTGGTGATCGAGGCTGTCCTGGTGGTCCTTCTCGCGGCCGGGCGCCGCAATCTCGGCAGCCGCTAGTTCTGGCCGAACTTGATCTCGGAGCTGCCCACCGGCAGCTCCACCGTCATGCCGTCCTTGGCCAGACGCCAGTCGGCAAAGCCCACGGCCTCGATCCCCCGGGTCAGGCCCTGGGGGGAATAGAAGGGCAGACCCGCCTGGGTCAGGTGATAGAAGACCAGGGCCTTGACCCCGGCGGCCTTGGCGATCTCGGCCGCCTCCACGGGGGTGGTGTGATAGGTCACGGTGTCGCCCATGATCGCGCCCATCCGGGCCTGGCCCTGACCCTTGAGACCAGTGGACATCATCCGGGTCATGTCGTTGTTCTGGGCTTCGTGGAACAGGACGTCCGCGCCCTTGGAGGCCTCGGCCAGGGGCGGTGAGGCCTTGGTGTCGCCGCTTATGACAACCGCTCGACCCTTGTAGTCAAAGCGATAGGCAAAGGCCGGGCTGGCCGGATCATGGGCCACCAGAATGGCGGTGACGGTCAGGTCGCCATCCTTCCAGGCCGTGGCCTTGCGGACGCCGTCGGCGGAGGCCTTGGCGGGCACAGTCACGACCTTGGCCTTCAGAAGGCCAGCGGCGATGGGCAGCGTGATGCCGTCATGTTCGTGATGGGCGCGGCGGAAGCCGTGGTCGGCCTCATAGGCCAGATTGAAGCCGGCTGCGAGCTTGTCGACCCCGGCCGGGCCTACCACGGCCAGGGGGGCCGGACGTCCCGCCACCCAGCTGGCCATGTTGAACTCCCCAAGATCGCCGATGTGGTCAGAGTGGAGGTGGGTGATGAAGACCGCCTTGGCGGTGGCAGAGGGCATCCGCCACAGCGCCAGGTTCTCGTTTGACTCCGGGCCGACATCCACGAGGTAAAGATTTCCAGCGGCCTGAACCGCCACGCAGGGCTTGGCCCGGTCGCGGATCGGCAGGGGACCGGAGGTGCCGCAGAGGGTGACTTTCAGACTGTCCGTAGCCGGGGCTGTCTGGGCCGAGGCAGAACCCACCAGACCCGAGGCGAGGGCCAGGGCCCCGAAAAGTGCGGCAATATGTTTCATGAGCCAGTCTCCCTTGTGATCGGCAACTTGATCTATTGGCACTATGACTGCAATAAGATTGTGTCGAGGTGGCTCACGCCTGGACCTGACGGGGGAGAGCGGCATGACGGACGAGCGCAAGGGCAAGATCGACCGCCGATCTCTTCTGATCGGGGCCGGCATCGGGGCCGGGGCGACCGCCGCGGTGGCTGCTGGCGGTGCAGCCCTGAAGTCCGCGACCTCGGGAATCGTTACCCCGAAGGCGGTCGGCAAGGGCAAGGCAGCGAAGATCGCCCAGTCCTTCAAGGATTCCCGCCCGGCCCGGTCCGATGAACCTGAGGCCCCGAAGGGTGCCCCCAATGTGGTGGTCATCATCCTGGATGATGTCGGGTTCGCTGATCTGGGCTGCTACGGCAGCGAGATCCAGACCCCGGCCATCGATGCCCTGGCGGGGCGAGGGGTGCGCTATCTGAACTTCCGCACGACCTCAATGTGCTCCTGCACACGGGCCTCCCTCCTGACGGGGCTCAATCACCACTCGGCGGGCATGGGCTGGCTGGCCGATATCGACAGTGGCTATCCCGGATATCGCGGGGATCTGACCCGCGAGGCGGCGACCATTGCCGAGGTCCTCGGCGGTGCGGGCTGGTCGACCTTCCTGGTGGGCAAGTGGCACGTCAATAATGCCGACTCCAATGGCCCCAATGGCCCCTTCCACAACTGGCCAACCCAGAGGGGATTTGACCGGGCCTATTGGTACCAGGGCCATTCCAGCGACCACTTCAAGCCTGGTGCCCTCTATGATGGGATGAGCCGGGTCGAGGTGGAGCCGGAGAACTATTATCTCAGCGACGACCTGGCCGAACGGGCCGCGCGCCTGATCCGCACCGAAAAGACCCTGGCCCCGGATCGGCCGTTTTTCCTGCAACTCGCCTTTGGCGGGGCCCATTCCCCCCTGCAGGCCAGGCCCCAAGATCGCGACCTCTACAAGGGCAAGTTCGATGCGGGCTGGGATGTCATCCGCGCCCGCCGCCTCGAGCGCCAGAAGGCGATGAAGATCGCCGAGCCCGATGTGGCCCTGCCGCCCCTGTCTTTCGGAGCCGAGCCCTGGGACAGCCTGAGCCCGGTCCAGAAAAAGGTCTATGCCCGTTATATGGAGGTCTTCGCCGGGATGATCACCGGGGTGGATCGGGCCATCGGGCGCCTCATGGCCGAGCTCGAAGCCCTGGGCGAACGGGAAAACACCCTGGTCATGCTGTTCTCCGACAATGGGGCTTCGGCTGAGGGCACCGAGACCGGAACCCCGAACCTGTTTGCCCCGGCCTTTGGTCGGGCCATCCCGGTGGAAAAGGCGGCCGAGCTCTATGACATCATGGGTGAGGACGGGACCTTCCCCCACTATCCCATTGGTTGGACCAATGCCTCCAACACCCCCTACCGGCTCTACAAGCAGTATGCGGCCCTGGGCGGGGTCGCCGACCCGATGATCGTCTCCTGGCCCAAGGGTGGGGCGGACAAGGGGGCTCTGAGGAGCCAGTTCGTCCATGTGGTGGACCTGCACCCCACCATCCTGGAAGCCTGCGGCGTGGAGCGACCGGAGACCTATCTGGGTCAGCCCCAGAAGCCCCTCGAAGGGGCCAGTGTCCTGAAGACCCTGAAGTCCCCCAAGGCCGAGACCCGCAAGGAACAGTATTTCGAGCTGGGAGGTTTCCGCGCCTATCAGGAGGGCGACTGGCGTCTGGTCACGATCCACAAGCGCGGCGAGGCCTTCCCCGATGATCACTGGGCCCTCTATGACCTGGCCACCGATCCCAACGAGATGAAGGATGTCTCGGCGGCCCATCGCGATGTGGTCAAGCGCCTGACGGACAAGTGGCATGCCGCCGCGATCGCCCACAATGTCTATCCTCTGGACGACCGGCCCTTGCTGTTGAAACTGGTCCAGCAGCGGGCAGGCAAGCTGCGCAAGCGCTGGGACATCCGACCGCCCATCGAGGTCCTGCCCTCAGAAACCTGCCCGGTGGTCTGTGGCATGTCCCATGAAATCACCCTCGAGATCGACCGGCCCACGGGCAAGGAGGACGGCGTTCTTGTGGCCCACGGCTCCCGCCCCGCTGGCTATGTGCTCTATGTGGACAAGGGGCGCCTGATCTATGAATCCAGTCTCCTTCCCTGGGTGGAGCGGATTGCGAGCTCGGTCGCCCTGCCCAAGGGTGCTAGCAAGGTCAGCTACAGGCAGTCCATGACCTCGCGACCCTTCGAGGGCAGCGGGGCCCTGTTCATCAATGGCAAGAAGGTCGCTGAACACCGCTTTGAGCGGGTGCTGTTCTCCCCGGGCTATGACGGCTTTTCCGTGGGGTCGGACGCCGGCAACCAGGTGTCCAGCGCCTATAGCGGGGTCAATGCCTTCCAGGGCAAGATCGCCCGCGTCGAGATCGATGTCGACACCGGCCCCATGACCCCCATGGAGATCATGGGCTTCATGAAGCAGATGCAGATCAAGGTCTGACCGGCGTCGTCCAGGCTGTTTGACGGGTCAGGAAGGGCAGGCGTCCCTCGGGATCGAAGCCCGTGTCCGGGGCCTTGACCTGCCACAGGGGCTGCCAGCATCCAGTGGCCTCCAGACGAGCCCTGACCTGGGCGGCCGCGCCACCGGTCAGGTCCGAAATGGCCGTCTGCAAAGCCTCCAGACAGTGGACCCGATAAGGAACCACAGGCAGGTCATAGGTCACGCCTTCCAGGGTGACCGACAGGCGCTTGTCTCCGCGGCCAAAGGCGGAGGCATTGGCTGCGAGATAGGGCAGATAGGTCTGGCCGGCATGGGCGAGGATCGGGTCCCAGTCGGCGGGGATGCCCTCCACCAGGGCTGCTTCGCCAAAGCCCTGCTGCCGCGCAGCCCAGACCCGGCCGACCCAGGCAAAGACCGCCGGGGCCTGATCACGCATGATCCGCGCCGGGGTGGGATCCAGGCTGAAATGGCGGAACATGGGGCCCATGAATCCGAAATCGGCCAGGGTCGGGCGATCCCCCAGCAGGAAGGGTCGCGTTTGCAGAATGGCCTCCAGCCAGGCCAGATTGCGCAGATAGACGCTCTCGACATGGGTTCGGGTGGCCGGCTTGATCCCGTCGCCCGTCACATATTTCACCTGCTGCCGTCGGATGATCATGGCCCGCCTCAGGGTCACGGGCAGGGGGATGTCGCGCATCATTTCGGCGGCGATCCGGTGACCCATCAGACGGGTGTCGGGCTCGAAGCTCCAGCGATAGTGCAGGGCAGGCCGCCACAGCCATTCGTCGGCATAGTCCTCCAGGATCAGGCTCATGACCTTCTGAACCGGGTCGGCAGGCATGACGGCGGGGCCCGTCCTTCGCGCCTCGATCCAGGCAATGATCGGGGTGGTGTCCGTCATCCAGCGGCCATCGGCGAGCTCGATGGCCGGCATCTGGGCCATGCCGGTCTCGTGCGCCGCCCGTCGCATCGTGGCTGTGTCCATGTCCACAAACCGATGGGGCAGTTCGCAATAACGCAGATAGGCCTGCAGCTTGCCGGTGAAATAGGAGAGGTCGAGCCCATGGACGACCATGCCTTCAAGGCAGGTCAGGTCAGGGTTTGATGAGGTGACTGCGGGTTCCATGAGCTCAGATGAACTAATGGCACCCGCAGTGTCAATTCAGGTGAGCCCTAGTGGGCCAGGACCTCGCCGCGGGGGCCATCGGTCGGCGTGATGACAGGCACCAGCAGATGAATCCAGGCCAGGGCCAGCAGATAGGCCACGGCGCAGATGGCGAACATCGGCAAGTAGCCACCGTCGCGGTCAAGAACCCAGCCGGTGAACTCCAGGATGCCCATGCCGCCCAGGGTGCCAGCCGTGGACCCGATCCCGATCACCGAGCCGATCACCGGAGCCGGGAAGACGTCTGCGGTAAAGGCAAAGATATTGGTCGAGAAGGCCTGGTGACCGGCCAAGGCCACGCCAAGCATGAGGGCCGCGATCCAGTAACTGTCTGCCTGGAGCACGAGAGGAATGGGGGTAACCAGCAGGGCGGCCCCGAACATGACCAGCTTGCGGGCCCTGTTCACGGTGACCCCGCGGGAGAGAAGCCAGCTTGCCACCAGACCGCCGGTGAGGGAGCCGGTGGCAGCCAGGCCATAGACAATGGCCAGGGGGGCGCCGAGCTCACCAATGCCCAGGCCATATTGCCGGTGGAAGAAGTCAGGGGCCCAGAAAAGCAGGAACCACCAGGCCTGATCGGTGAGGAATTTGGCACCTGCCACAGCCCAGGTGCGCCGGTCGCGGACCAGGCTGAGCCACGGGGTTGGCGGCGGTGCAGGTGTATCGTCGGCGATCTCGGCGGCGGCGGCATCGGTGCGCTTGCCCAGCAGGAGCCAGACAGCCAGCCAGATAAAGCCCAGGCCTCCGGTGATCAGGAAGGCCGCGCGCCAGCCCAGGGCCAGGGCCAGGGCAGGAACCAGCAGGGGTACGAAGATGGCCCCCATGTTAGGGGCCGCATTGACGATCCCCATGGCCAGGGAGCGTTGCTCCGGCGGGAACCAGGCCGCTGTGGCCTTGATGGCGGCAGGCGTATTTACAGTCTCGGCGACGCCGAGGATGGCCCGGGCTCCGGTAAACTGCAGGACGGTCGAGGCGGCGCCATGGGCCATGGCGGCCATGCTCCAGACCCCGACACCCCAGCTATAGCCACGCCTGACCCCCAGCTTGTCCACGAACCAGCCTGCAAGGATCAGGGAGGCCGCTGTGGCGAGCTGGAAGGCCGAGACGATGTGGCTGTAGTCCGTGTCGCTCCAGCCGAGATCCTGTTCAAGCACAGGCTTGAGCAGGGCAATGATCTGACGATCCGCGTAGTTGATGGCGCTGGCCGTAAAGACCAGCGCCAGAACCAACCACTTCAGGCTGGAGCCCTTCACGCGCCTATTGACCGAAGTTGGCGCGCAGGGTCAGGCCGAAATAACGTTCGGCATCACGGGGCACCTGGGTCCGGACAAAGGCACCGGGGATGCGGGCCGAGGTGTAGAACTGGTCGCCCAGGTTCTTGGCCACCAGGCTCAGACGATAGCGGCCATCACGATCCACCAGAGCCACCGAGGCGTCCCAGATCCCGTATTCCGGCTGGATGGCCAGGGGGTTCTGATCGATGTCGAACTGGGTGTCGCTCTGCCAGCCATAGGCCGTGTTCAAGGCCATGTCGAAGGGCATGGTGGGCAGGGCGATGTCGTAATTGGCCGACAGGTTCAGCTTCCATTCCGGCGCATAGGGCAGGGTCTTGCCGTCATGGGCCGCGCAGGAGGCCGGCGAACCGGTGGGGCAGTTATACTTGTCGATGCGCGCCTTGGTGTAGGCGGCACCGCCCGACAGGGTCAGGGCAGCGGTCGGACGGGCCGTGAAATCCGCTTCAATGCCCTGGGTGGAGACGTCGCCGGCATTGATCAGGCGGCTGACAATGCTGCCGGCAACCGTGTCGAAGGAGGTGGTCTGGAAGCCCGAATAGCTGGTGTCGAAGGCCGCAATGTTGAGGACCAGACGATTGTCCAGCAGGCGGGACTTCAGGCCCAGTTCGAAGGCGTCGGATTCTTCAGGCTGCAGCGGGATGGTGTCGAAGGCCCGCATGTTGAAGAAGACGTTGATTGCCGGGCCCTTATAGCCGCGGGCATAGTTGGCATAGACATTGACGTTCTCGGAGACGTCATACTGAACGCCGATCCGGCCCGAAGTGCCGGTTTCGTCGGTCGAGCTCTTGCTGGCGAAGTTGGCACGCACCCCAGGGGTGTCAGCAGCGAAGCTGGACACGCGGGCAAAGTCATACTCGACCTTGTCCTTGGACAGACGCAGACCGACGATGCCGCGGAACTTTTCGGAGAAGTTCAGGGTCGCCTGACCGAAGACCGCCGAATTGGTCAGCTGGGTGTTGAAATTGGCCGTGCCGTTGGACTGGGTGACAAAGGTCGAGGACCCCGCCGCGCAGGCCCCGCCAGCCAGGGTGGTGGCCGTGCAGGTGACGTTCAGGCGGTTGAAGAAGTTGTCCTGATCGGTGTGGTAGTAATAGGCACCGACGACATATTCCAGGAACTGGCCGGTGGGCGAGGCGAGGCGGACTTCCTGGCTGAACTGGGTGAAGTCCAGAATGCCGAAGTCGCGGCTGCTGGAGGTGCCGACATTGCGACCGAGATAGGCGGTGAAGTCACCGTCGCGCTGTTCGGTATTGCCCCACCCGCGCCAGGCGCTGATCGAGGTCAGGGTGTAGTCACCCATCTGATAGTCAACCTGGCCGGAGACGCCGAAGTTAGAGTCCTTGGTCACAGGGGCATAGTCATTGCTGATCTGCTTGTTGCCCTCGCCGGTCTTCACGGTGCCCAGCTGGCCGAGAATGGCATTGCCCGGGGTCACGAAACCGATGATGTCGGCCGAGGCATTGTCCACCGCATTGACCCAGTCGGCGATACCGGTGACGGTCAGGTTGTCGCTGGGGGTCCATTCGACCTTGGCGCGGACGCCGAAGCGCTCATAGCCGTTGACGTCCTCACCATTGAACACGTTCTTGGTGTTGCCGTCATACTTGCCATAGACGGCGGTCAGGCCACCGCGAACCGTGTCGCTGAGGGGGCCGGAGACGCCGCCGCGGACGCGGATTTCATTGCCTTCGAAATAGGAGCCTTCGACAAAGCCCGTCGGGGTGGCGGAGGGGCGCTTGGTCACGATGGAGACCACACCGGCCGAGGCATTCTTGCCGAACAGGGTGCCCTGGGGGCCGCGCAGGACTTCGATCCGCTCAACGTCGAAGAAGTCGAAGAAGGCCTGACCCGAACGGGCCAGCACCACACCGTCCACCACGGTGGAGACGGCCGGTTCGGCGCCCGCGGAGAAGGAGATGGTGCCGATGCCGCGGATGTTCAGGGCCGAGTTCACATTGGTCGTCCCCTTGCGGAAGGTCAGGGACGGAACGGCCTGGACCAGCTGCTCGGAGCTGAAGGTCTGGCGCTGGCTGAGCTGATCGCCGGAGACGACGGTGACGGCGACCGGGACGTTCTGCAGACGCTCTTCACGACGCTGGGCCGTGACGATGACTTCCTCCACCTGGGCGTTGTCTGCGGCCGCGGCCGTGCCGACGATGCCGAAGGCGGTGCTGGCCGTGGTCAGGAAAAGGGCCGCGAGGCGGCTTGCACGCTGGGTGCTGGAAGTCGATTTCATTCTTGTTTCCCCTCAATGTTGAAACTTTTATAACCGTTATCGGTTCGCGTTCGCAACTTCGGTGGCATGGTTTGCCTAGAATCCGAGCTCGCTCATGGCGACCACACGGTTTTCCCGGGCGCTGATTTCTGCCGCTGTACCCATGGCGACAGCCCTCAGGCCGTCCTCAGCAGTGACCACGACGGGGCCCTCCCCAGCCACAGCCTTCAGGAAAGCCTCGAGCTGATAATAGGTGGCACCATGGTGGGAGCCGGCTTCCAGGGCGGCCTGATCCACCGCCACATGGCTGGTTTCAAGTTTCTTCGGGTTGTTGAAGCCGACCCGGGGGGAGAAGACCAGATCCCCTTCCGGGATGAACGCCTCGAGCTTGGCCTGGTCTCCGACGGCAGCCAGCTCTTCCTGATTCTTGGACCCGTCTGCGAACATGTTGAGGTCGAGCATGGCCCGGGCCCCATTTGCGAAATCCACCACGGTGTAGGAATTGTCGATGATGTCAGGGACCTCGCCGCCATAGCGTTCGTCCAGATGGTTCACATCCATGGCCCCGGAGCAGAAGACCCGCACCGGCTCGGCACCAATGATGACCCGCATCAGGTCGAAGAAGTGGCAGCACTTTTCCACCATGGTTCCGCCGGTATTACGGGAGAACCGGTTCCAGTCGCCCACCTTGACCAGGAAGGGGAAGCGATGCTCGCGGATGGACAGCATCACCAGACGTCCAACCCGGCCGGCCTTGATCTGGTCGATGAAGACCTGGGCCGGGGGCATGAAACGATATTCCATGCCCGTCCAGAAAACGCCCCTGTGGGTCGCCGCCTTTTCAGCCGCCCAGCGGGCGTCTTCCATGGTGGTGCAAAGTGGCTTCTCGCAAAGGATGTGGACGCCGGAGGCAAACAGCGGCTCCAGGACTGCGCGATGGGTATAGTTGGGGGAGGCGACAATCACCGCATCCACCGTGCCCGAGGCGATCATGGCTTCTGCAGTATCGAACAGGGCGATGCCGTCCGCCTGATCCCTGGCGGTGCGCCGGGCCGACTCCAGGGAGGCGGGGACCGGATCGGCCAGGGCGGTGATTTTTGCTTGTGGAAACAGCAGGAGGTTGCGGATGTGCTCGCGACCCATCATTCCTGAGCCGATGATTCCGAACCGCACGGGATTTTTCATTTTCGTCCGTGTCCCCATTGTCTGAAGTGTGAGCGCCGCCTTGTCCTATGAACCCTTGTCCCTCGGCAAGTCCGCTCTGAAGGTTTCACCCCTGGCCTGGGGGATGTGGCGTTTTGCCGGCGACGATGTCGTCGCAGCACAATCCCGGGTAGAGGCGGCGCTGGATGCGGGGATGACCCTGCTGGATACCGCAGACATCTATGGTCCGGATAATGGCGAGCCCTTCGGGGCCTCCGAAGCTCTGCTGGGCCGGGTGCTCAAGGCGGCTCCGTCCCTGAGAGACCGTTTTGTCCTGGCCTCCAAGGGCGGCATCTCCATGGGGGTGCCCTATGATTCCAGTCCTGCCTATCTGGTCCAGGCCGTTGAAGACTCCCTTACCCGAATTGGGGTTGAGTGCATCGACCTCTACCAGATCCACCGCCCCGACCATCTGGCCCACCCGGCTGATGTAGCCGAAACCCTGACCCGCCTGCGGGAGGCCGGCAAGATCGGGGAGGTGGGGGTTTCAAATCACACGGCGGCCCAGACCGCGGCTTTGCAGGCCCATCTTGGCTTTCCCATCGCCGCTATCCAGATCGAGTTTTCGCCCCTTGTGGTTGCGCCGCTCTATGACGGGACCCTCGATCAGGCCCTGGCGACCGGCATGTCGGTCCTGGCCTGGTCGCCCCTGGCCCAGGGCAGACTGGGCGATAGTTCCGATGGCGGTGAGCGGGCAGAAGCCGTTCGCGCGGCCCTCGACGGCGTGGCCGCGGAAAAGGGCGTGTCGCGGACGGATGTCGCCTATGCCTGGATCATGGCCCACCCGGCCCGCCCCATTCCCATCATTGGCTCGCAGCAACCGGCCCGCATCCAGGAGGCCGTGCGCTCTCTTGAGGTGAGCCTGACGCGCGCCGAGTGGTATTCCATCCTGACGGCAGCCCGAGGAGTGCCCCTGCCATGACAACGCCCCCCTGCGAGGTTTCCTGGTTCTCGGCCCTGTGCGACGACGACTACGAGTTTCTCGGCGTCCCTGATCCTGCCCTTCAGTCCAGCTGGGAGCATTGCCGCAATATCGTGCTCGGAGCGGAAAAGGGTGGCTTTGACAATATCCTGCTGCCTTCCGGCTATGCCCTGGGGGTGGATACCCTGGCCTTCGCTGCCGGGATCGCCCCCATGCTGAAGCGCATGCGCCTGCTCGCGGCGATCCGCTGTGGCGAGATCTGGCCTGCCCAGCTGGCCCGGCAGATCTCCACCATTGACCAGATGCTGGGTGGTCGGCTGGCCATCAACATCATCTCCAGCGACATGCCCGGCGAGACCCTGGCCAGCGCCCCGCGCTATCGCCGCACGGTGGAGGTCATGCACCTGCTGCGGGCCCTGCTGAACGGCGAGGCCGTGGATTTCGATGGCGACTTCTACAAGATGAAGGTCGATCCCCCGCGGATCCGCCCGGTCTCCGGCCAGGCCCCGGCTTTCTATTTCGGTGGCCTGTCCGAAGATGCCCGTGACGCCGCCGCCGAGGGCTGTGACGTCTATCTGATGTGGCCCGACAAGATGGAGGCCGTGAAGGAGATCATCGGCGACATGACGGCGCGGGCCACGAAGAAGGGCCGCAAGCTGAAGTTCGGGTATCGGGTCCACGTCGTCGTCCGCGAGACGGAGGAAGCCGCCCGGGCCGCAGCTGACCGGCTGCTGTCGCGGCTGGACGCCCCCACCGGTGATGCCATTCGCGCCAAGTCCCTGGACAGCCAGTCAGAAGGCGTGCGCCGCCAGGCAGAGCTGCGTCAGACCGCCTCGGATGACGGCTATGCCGAGGAAAATCTCTGGACCGGGATTGGCCGGGCCCGCTCTGGCTGCGGGGCCGCCATTGTCGGAGACCCGGACCAGGTGCTGAAGAAGCTCCAGGCCTATCAGGACCTGGGGATCGAAGCCTTCATCCTGTCGGGCTATCCGCACCAGGCCGAGTGCGACCTGTTCGCCCGCCACGTCCTGCCGCGCATGAACCACGGGCCTCTGGTCCTGTGACCCAGCCTGACGATATCCGGACCCTGTCCGACCGATTTGCCTTCGCCTCCTATGACTCTCTGGAGGGCGTGCCGGTCCTGGCACCGAGCGAGGTCAAGGCCTCGCCCCGGCAAAGGCTGGTTCTGACGGTTCGCCGGTTATCGCCAGGCATTTCCATTGCCATCCTTGTGGCCTTGTCTGCCTCCTGGCTGGCGGACCATTACAAGGCTCCGGTCATGCTCTTTGCCCTCCTGCTGGGCATGGCCGTCAACTTCCTGGGCCAGGACGTGCGTTGCCGCCCCGGCATCGATTTTGCCTCCCGCCAGGTGCTGCGGGTCGGGGTCGCCCTGCTGGGCGCACGGATAACCCTCGACCAGGTCCAGGCCCTGGGTGGCGTGACCCTGCTGATCGCCGCCGGAGGGGTGGTCCTTACGATCCTCGCGGGCTGGGCCCTGGCCCGGGTGATGAAGCTTTCCGACGCCTTCGGGGTGCTGACCGGCGGCTCCGTGGCGATCTGCGGGGCCTCAGCGGCCATGGCCATTTCCTCCGTGCTTCCGGCCTCGCCGACCCGGGAAAGGGACACGCTTCTGACGGTGGTCGGGGTCACCGCCCTGTCGACCCTGGCCATGGTGATCTATCCCGTCATTGCCGCCGCCCTGGGCCTGACAGACCATCAGACGGGCGTGTTTCTGGGGGCCACCATTCACGACGTCGCCCAGGTGGTGGGGGCCGGCTATGGCGTGTCCAAGGAGACCGGGGACACCGCCACCATCGTCAAGCTGTTCCGGGTGGCGCTCCTGCTGCCTGCCATACTGGTGATTGCTTTCCTGTTCCGCGCCCAGGGAGAGGCCCAGGCCGGTGGAAAGCGTCCGCCCATCCTGCCGACCTTCCTGGTGGGTTTCGCGGCCCTGGTTGGGGTCAACTCAACCGGCATGGTCCCGGCCGAGCTGATGGAAGGCGTGGGCTCGGCCTCCCGCTGGTTCCTGGTGACCGCCATTGCCGCCGTGGGCGCCAAGACGGCCCTCGGCGACCTGGTTCATGTGGGCTGGAGGCCCGTCATCATGATCGTCGTCGAGACCCTGGGCGTCATGGCCTGGGTCCTGGCGGCCATAGCCCTGACCTAGCCAATGAACATCCTGATCACAGGGGCCAGTCGCGGTATTGGTGCCGCCACCAGGGCCGGGCTCGAGGCCCGGGGGGCGCGTGTCATCGGCCATGGCCGCGCCGACGGTCCCGGCCAGATCGGGGAGGACCTGGCCGATCCCGCCGCGCCTGCGCGGCTCTGGGCCCGGGCCCTGGACGCCCTGGATGGGCGGATCGACGTCCTGATCAATAATGCAGGGGTCTTCGAGGCCGCTTCCGTCCAGTCAGAGGATGATGTCTGGGCGGCGAGCTGGGCGCGGACCCTGCAGATCAATCTCCAGGCCTCGGCCGATCTCTGCCGTGCGGCCATCCGCCATTTCGAAACCCGGGGCGAGCCAGGGCGGATCATCAATATTGCCAGTCGGGCTGCCTATCGTGGCGACTCTCCCTCTCACTGGAACTATGCCGCCTCAAAGGGCGGGATGGTGGCCATGACCAAGTCCATCGCCCGCGGCTTTGCCCCCCAGGGGATCCTGGCCTTTGCCATCTGCCCAGGTTTCGTCATGACCGGGGATGAAGACACTTATCTGGCCAGTCGCGGCGGCGATCGGCTCCTGGCCGACATTCCCCTGGGCCGGGTCGCTGACCCCGGTGAGGTGGCTGCCGTGGCGACCTTCCTGGCCCTGGATGCGCCAGCCTCCATGACGGGCGCTGTTCTCGACGTGAACGGGGCGAGCTTCGTCCGCTAGATTTTGGCCAGGGCGTGGCGGACCAGGGGGTCGAGGTCGGCGAGGCCCTTATAGGTGCGGAAGTCCTGACCGGTTTCCCCCATGACCCCATCCCAGGCCTTGCGGAAGGCCTCCGCTTCCCCGGGGCGGCGGGCGAGGTCTGACAGGGGATAGCGCCAGATCCGGATGGTGAAGAGCAGGCCACCCGTGCGCGGCAACCGCCTCAGGCTCTGACGCTCCATCCGCACGAAAAGTCGTTCCGCCGCCTCTTCGGCTCTGATCGACGGCTGAGCCGCACGCACCGGGGCGGAGCTGGGCAGGAAGAGTTCGCCCGAGGCCACTACGCTCCAGTTGCGACGCTCCAGCAGGGTGTCCTTGTCCAGGGCATCAAAGATCCGGCTGACCCGCGGGAGCAGGCTGTCATTGAAACCCGGCACAGGTCCGTGCAGGCCAGACAGGGGCTTGCCCACGGCATCAAGGGCACTGAAAAAGCTGGGGGCGCAGAGGCTGGCCGCCGTAAGGGTCCAGCCCCCGTCGCCCGGCTCCATCAGACACAGATCATCGTCGACCAGGGCCGCGGCCCTGCGCAGGGGCGGGACCTCGCCGTCGGTCACCGGCGAAAGGCCAAGATGGGCTTGTAACAGGTCCAGGGCCTCTGCCTGACCGGGGCGGGACCCAGGCGTCTCCCCCCAGCAGAGGTCGGGGCTCTCCGCAAAGGTCTGGGCCTTGCGCACCGCGGGGTCGCCGTCACTGCCTACGGGCTCGAACCATTGGTCTTCGCTGATGGGGGCCAGGCCGATCCGGAAGCGGTGGGCGTCACGGTGATCAAAGGCGGGCTGGGGGGTCATGGCCGGAACCTAGCCGTCCTGAGAAAGTGGGGGAAGGTCAGGATTTGGGCCGTGGGCGGCCGAAATTGTCCGCAATCCATGTCTGATACAGACCTAGGTTATGCAGGTTCATCTCAATAGAAAGATGAAGCGTGAATCGATGGATGCGACGGAGTAAAATACAGATCAAGAAGATATCTCGGATGGATCATCTAGATGAATTCGAGTTTTCGTGAATCTGAGAGTCAATACACAAGAAAAATGTCGAAGATTGCCTTTCTATGAAGACAGCGACAGAAACGACATAGACTTGTTGCCTTGATATTTTGCTCCGACGCCAAAACCTCCATCGCATCAAGGAGCCAGACTGGTTTCCCACGCCCGATTGCCGCCGCCTCCCCTTGGGGTGAGGAAGAATGGAGAGTTGTTATGGACAAGGCTACCGGCACGCTGCTGCGCCTGAGCACCAAGATTGCATCCGCCTATCTCTGCGGGCCCGTCGCCTGTGAAGTGCCCCCCGACGAGCTGGTCCGGCTGGTTTCGCGAGGGCTGATTCTGGCCGGGGCCCTCGATCCAGAGGGGCTGGAGCCGACACCTCATTCGGTGTCCGTATGGCTTGAGGCCGCGGCGGCCGCTGCT
>CAIYZB010000213.1 GCA_903930545.1 uncultured Alphaproteobacteria bacterium | reverse complement strand
CCCCCTGATCCTGCATCAGGGGGATCAGTTCCCGGGCGACAAAGGGCAGGGTGATCAGCAGGGTGGCCAGGACCAGGCCCGTGGTCGTGAAGATCACCTTCAGACCGGTGGCCTCTAGCACCGGCGACAGGGCACCCTGTGCCCCGAACAGCAGGACCCAGACCAGTCCCGAGATCACCGGTGAGACGGAGAAGGGCAGGTCGATCAGGGTCAGAAGCAGGCTCTTGCCCACAAACTCGAACCTTGTGACGGCCCAGGCGGCGGCCAGTCCGAACAGGGCATTGAGGGGCACGGAAATGCCAGCGACGATCAGGGTCAGGCGGATGGCCGCCCAGGTATCCGGTTCTCGGAACGGTGCCTTGAACCCCTCCAGGCCTGCGGAAAAGGCCTGAACAAAGACCATGGCCAAGGGAAAGACCACCACCAGACCAATGGCCGCGACGGCCAGAAGGATCAAGGCCGGTGCCAGGCCGGGGGCGTGGAGGGAATTGGCTCGGCTCATGGGGTCAGGCGCTTGACCAGAAGGGACTGGATCAGATTGACCACCAGCAGGATGACAAAGGACAGGACCAGCATGCCCAGCCCCAGGGTGGCCGCCCCGGCATAGTCATACTGTTCCAGCTTGATGGTGATCAGCAGGGGGGCGATCTCGGTGAGGCCCGGGATGTTTCCGGCAATGAAGATCACGGAGCCATACTCCCCGACGGCTCGGGCAAAGGCCAGGCTGACCCCGCCGATCAGGGCCGGCAGGATGGCGGGGAGGACCACCATGACCACCCTTTGCAGGTCGCTGGCCCCCAGGGTGCGGGCGGCTTCCTCCACCTCGCGGTCGAGATCCTCCAGCACTGGTTGCACGGCCCTGACCACAAAGGGCAGGCCGGTGAAGATCAGGGCGATGATGACTCCGAGGGGCGCATAGGCCGTCTTGATGCCCAAAGGGGCCAGGAGGGCCCCGATGGGACCATTGGGCGCATAGATGGCGGTCAGGGCAATGCCGGCGACGGCCGTGGGCAGGGCGAAGGGCAAGTCCACCAGGGCATCCAGCACACGTCGTCCGGGGAACTGGTAGCGAACCAGAACCCAGGCCAGGAGCAAGCCCAGACACGCATCCACCAGGGCGGCAATACCTGCGGCCCCGAAACTCAGCCGGAAGGCCGAGACCACCCGGTCTTCCGTCAGGACCGCCAGCACCCCGGACAGACCCAACTCCCAGGGGCGCAGGGCCAAGGCGGCCAGGGGGATCAAGACGATCAGGCTCAGCCAGACCAGGGTCGTGCCGAGAGACAGGCCAAGCCCAGGCATCAGGCTGGGTTGAACCCAGCGGTGCCGTCTGATCGTGGCGGTCCGGCTCATCCCTTGCGGGTGATCTGGTCGAAAACGCCGCCGTCGGCGAAATGGACAGCCTGGGCCTTGGTCCAGCCCCCAAAGGCCTTGTCGATGGTGAAAAGCGGGATTGCCTTGAACCGGGCCCCGTATTTCGCCAGGGCCGCTGCATTACGCGGCCGGAAATAGTGCCGGCCGACCAGATCCTGGGCCAGAGGGCTGTAGAGGAAGTTCAGATAGCCCTGGGCCAGGGTCCGGGTGCCATGGCGATCCACCACCTTGTCCACCAGGGCCACCGGAGGCTCGGCCAGGATGGAGGCGGAGGGATAGACAATCTCGAACTGGTTGGGGAACTGCTCGATGGCCAGAAAGGCTTCGTTTTCCCAGGTCAGCAGCACATCGCCAATGCCTCGCTGGGCAAAGGTAGTGGTGGAGCCCCGGGCCCCCGTGTCCAGAACCGGGACGTGACTGAACAGGGCCTTGAGATAGGCCTGGGCGGTGGCCTGGGTGGCACCCTTGCGGCTCTGGGCCCAGGCCCAGGCGGCCAGATAGTTCCAGCGTGCGCCGCCTGAGGTCTTGGGATTGGGCGTGACCACCTCAATCCCCGGCTTGATCAGGTCTGCCCAGTCGCGGACCTGGCGCGGGTTGGACTTGCGCACCAGGAAGACGATGGTGGAGGTGAAGGGTGTGGAGTTCTGGGGCAGCCGGGTCTGCCAGTTGGCCGGCAGCAGCTTTCCGCGCCTGGCAATCTCGTCGATGTCATAGGCCAGGGCCAGGGTGACGATGTCGGCCTCCAGGCCATCGATCACCGAGCGGGCCTGTTTGCCGGATCCGCCATGGCTCTGATTGATGGTGATGGTCTGGCCGGTCTTGGACTTCCAGTAGCGGCCATAGGCGGCATTGATATCGCGAAACAGCTCCCGGGTCGGATCATAGCTGACATTGAGCAGAGTCAGGGTCTTCGGGGTCTGGGCCAGGCTTGCAGCGGGCAGCAGGGCCAGGCCACCACCGGCCAGGATGCTTCGGCGCGACAACGGTTTCGGAAGGACAGACATGGAGGCTCCTGACCGGATGAACGGCTGCCGGTATGAAGCCGTTTAAATCCCATCGGACAACTGGGAAAAATGCCAAGGCCGTTCAGAAAACCTGACAGGGTTGCCCCCTCAGTCCCCGCGGGACAGCTCCCCCAGAGGGGGAGCAATTAGGTCTGGAAACAATTGTTCCCCCTCTGGGGGAGCTGTCACCCGAATGGGTGACTGAGGGGGAAATGCCTGTTTGTCAGGGCGCGACTGAAACCCGGCGAGCCCGAAGGATGGTCACGGGCCGGGCCAGCATCTCGCCCTTCATGACCCCGGCACCGGCGGTGGGAGAGGTGGGGGCAATGAGGATCTTTGCGGCGACATCCATGCCCTGAACCACGTGGCCAAAGGCGGCAAAGCCCAGATTGTCGCCGGGCTGGGTGGGGTCTGCATCCAGATAGGTGGCATCCCCCAGGATGATGAAGAAGTCCGAGGTCGCGGTTCCCGGAGCGTGGCGCCCCATGGAGATGGCCCCATTGGTGTGGGTCAGGCCCGTGCGGCTGGTGGGTTCATGGGCGATGGGGCGCAGGACCCGTTTGGGATCATTCTGCACGCCGCCCTGGATCAGGCCCTGGGTATCATCATTGGGCACCTTGGAGGCGCGATAGAAGCTCGCGCCGTCAAAGCGGCCCTGATCCACATAGCGCAGATAATTGGCCACCGTGATTGGGGCCTTGGCCTGTTCCAGGTCGAGAATGAGGGTTCCGAGACTGGTCTCCAGACTGACCCGCACCACGCCCTCGCTCACGGGTGGCAGCGCTGGGGCGTCCTGGGCCAGACCAGGTGTCGCCAGGGCCAGGGCCAGGAACATGCCGCAGAAGAGTTTCAGCATGCTCATGGCTCCAGCCCCGGGATGTCTCAGCCTGCGGCCAGGGCCTTGTCGAGGTTAGCCGCGACCTTGTCGATGAAGCCTTCGGTGGTCAGCCAGCCCTGCTGATCGCCCACCAGCAAAGCCAGGTCCTTGGTCATGGAGCCGCTCTCCACGGTGGAGACACAGATCTTTTCCAAGGTATCGGCGAAGTGGTTCAGCT
>CAIYZB010000212.1 GCA_903930545.1 uncultured Alphaproteobacteria bacterium | reverse complement strand
CTCGTCGCGCACCCCACCGAGGGAGACGCGGACGAATTCACGGCCTGTGGCCTGGGCAATGGACTTGCCTAGCGAGGTCTTGCCGACGCCGGGAGGGCCGACAAGGCAAAGGATCGGGCCCTTCAGGCTGCCGGTACGGGCCTGGACGGCGAGGTATTCCAGGATCCGCTCCTTGACCTTCTCCAGGCCGTAGTGGTCGGCCTCTAGAATTTCCTCAGCCTTGGTCAGGTCGATGGGCTTTGACTTGGCCTTGCCCCACGGAATGGACAGCAGCCAGTCCAGATAGTTGCGAACCACGGTGGATTCCGCCGACATCGGGCTCATATTGCGGAGCTTCTTCAGCTCGGCATCAGCCTTGGTGCGGGCCTCCTTGGACAGCTTCGTCTTCTTGATGCGCTTTTCCAGCTCCATCAGTTCGTCGCGCTGATCGTCGTGTTCGCCCAGCTCGCGCTGGATCGCCTTCATCTGTTCGTTGAGATAGTACTCGCGCTGGGTCTTCTCCATCTGGCGCTTCACGCGGTTACGGATCTTCTTTTCCGTCTGCATGACGCTGATCTCGCCCTCCATAAGGGCGTAGACCTTCTCCAGGCGCTTCACGACATTGAAGACCTCCAGCAGGTTCTGCTTCTCGGCGATCTTGACGCTGAGGTGGGAGGCGATGCGGTCCGCCAGTTCCCCGGGATTGTCCACCTGGGGCATGGAGGCCAGCGCCTCCGGCGGGACCTTCTTGTTCAGTTTCACATAGGCTTCGAACTGCTCGACCACAGCCCGTGACAGGGCTTCGGCCTCGGCGGAGGCACCGCCATCTTCGGAGATCCAGGCGATTTCCGCCTCATAGAACTCCGACTGGTCGGTAAAGCGCGAGATCCCGGCCCGGGCCTTGCCCTCCACCAGCACCTTCACGGTGCCGTCAGGCAGCTTGAGCAGTTGCAGGACGGTCGCCACCACACCGACGCCATAGATGCCGTCGGCGACGGGATCGTCGTCGTCCTTGTCCTTCTGGGTGGCGAGCAGGATCTGCTTGCCTTCGGTCTTCATGGCCTCTTCCAGCGCCCGAACGGACTTTTCACGGCCCACAAAGAGCGGCACCGGCTGATGAGGAAACACAACAATGTCTCGCAGGGGCAGGATCGGAAGGGTCTTGGTCTCAGTCATTTGCTTTATACTCCTGGCCGGCCCCCTCATCGAAGCAGGGCGCGGCGCTCCGGATCGCGGTCACCCAGACGATGCGTCTGAGTCGGACGACCCGTCCGCCCTTTCGCGACGGCTTGTTACAGCTTTTATGTGGACGCTTCGAAGCGACATTCAAGACTGAGGCCCCAGAATGCCGAAGGGGCCGCGACCCAAAAGCCACGACCCCCTCGAAGGTTCAGAAAAACGAGATCAGCCTCAGGCCGCGCCACCCTTGTCGCGGCGCTCTGCATAGATGACCAGGGGTTGGGCACGGCCATCCACAACCTCGGCATTGACCACCACCTCTTCCACACCCTCATAGGTCGGAAGCTCATACATGGTGTCGAGCAGGATGGCCTCGAGGATGGACCTCAGGCCCCGGGCACCGGTCTTGCGCAGGATGGCCTTGCGGGCCACGGCATTGAGGGCGTCGTCGGTAAAGGTCAGGCCGACATTCTCCATGTCGAACAGGCGCTGGTACTGTTTGACGAAGGCGTTCTTCGGCTCGGTCAGGATCTTGACCAGGGCTTTTTCGTCCAGATCATCCAGGGTTGCGATCACCGGCAGACGGCCGACGAACTCCGGGATCAGACCGAAACGCTGAAGGTCATCGGGTTCCACCTGGCGGAAGATTTCGCCGGTGCGACGCTCGTCCGGATCAGAGACCTTGGCCCCGAAGCCGATCGAGGTCCCCTGCCCGCGCGCGGCAATGATCTTTTCCAGGCCGGAGAAGGCCCCGCCGCAGATGAAGAGGATGTTGGTGGTGTCCACCTGCAGGAATTCCTGCTGGGGATGCTTGCGCCCGCCCTGGGGCGGGACGGAGGCCACGGTGCCTTCCATGATCTTCAGCAGGGCCTGCTGCACCCCTTCGCCCGAGACGTCACGGGTGATGGAGGGGTTGTCGGACTTGCGGCTGATCTTGTCGACCTCGTCGATATAGACGATGCCGCGCTGGGCCCGTTCGACATTGTAGTCGGCGGCCTGCAGCAGTTTCAGAATGATGTTCTCGACGTCCTCACCCACATATCCGGCTTCGGTCAGGGTCGTGGCATCTGCCACGGTGAAGGGCACATCGATGATCCGCGCGAGGGTCTGGGCCAGAAGGGTCTTGCCGGTGCCCGTGGGGCCGATCAGCAGGATATTGGCCTTGCCCAGTTCCACGTCATTGTTCTTAGAGGCGTGGTTCAGGCGCTTGTAGTGGTTGTGCACCGCCACGGAGAGGACCTTCTTGGCGTGGTCCTGACCGATGACGTAGTCATCAAGGACCTCGCGGATCTCCTTGGGGGTCGGCACGCCGTCCTTCGACTTCACGAAGGAGATCTTGTGCTCCTCGCGAATGATATCCATGCACAGCTCGACGCATTCATCGCAGATGAACACCGTCGGACCCGCAATCAGCTTGCGGACCTCGTGCTGGCTCTTGCCGCAGAAAGAGCAATAAAGCGTGCTCTTAGAATCTCCGCTCGCGGCCTTGGTCATGGTCGTTTCTCACTCGCTGGACGAATTCGACAAGGGCCGAACCGTCTGTCCCAGAGGCGTATCCTTGCCGCCATCCCTGCAGGATACGCGCCGCAGGTTGTCTAATCCTTGACAATCTTCGATCTTGCCAAGGTTCACAAGCCTTGGTGACCCCCAGGGCAACGATTGGTCGCAGTCTGCCCGATGGCCGCCATCCTCGAATCCCAAGATAGGTATGCTCCGAAAACGGAACAAGCCATGCTTGCCGATCCTCAGGTCGGAACTGGCGTGAATCCCGCAAGGGGCGGCCTTCAAGACACGGAGGCGTTTCCTTTCGGGGCAGCGCAAAGGAATGGCATGGGCAAAAGGCAGATTGAGGGTAGTGGTGCCGTCATGACCGAGTTTTTCGACGACGCCGTCGAGGACGCCGGGGTTGTGGCCTTCGATTTCGACGGTACCCTGACCACCCGCGACAGTTTCACGACCTTCCTGCGCTGGCGCACGACCTTTGCCCGCCACAAGCTGGGCATGGCGCGGCTGGCCCCTGCCGCGACCAGCTATCTCTTTGACGGCAATCGCGGAAAACTGAAGGCGGCCGCCGTTCGGGAGTTTCTGGCCGGGATCCCCAGGGAGCAGATCGAGGCCGAGGCCAGGACCTTCGCCCAGGACCATGCGCCGCGCCTGCTACGTCCGGACGCGCTGAGGACCTGGAAACACTGGCGCCAGCGCCGGGCCAAGCTGGTGATTGTCACCGCCTCCCCTGATGTCGTCGTCGCCCCCTTCGCCCGTGGCCTCGGGGCTGATGCCCTGATCGCCACCGAACTGGCCTTTGACGGGTCAGACCGACTGACCGGCGGGTTCATGGGGTTCAACTGCCGGGGACCGGAAAAGGTCTATCGCCTGCGCCAGGTCTTCGGTGCCGATCTGAGACTTAAGGCCGCCTATGGCGACACCTCCGGCGACAAGGACATGATGAAGATCGCCGATCACCGGGGCTATCGGGTCTTCAGGGAACATCCCTGAACTGCAAGGGGCGAGAGTCATGAGGCATGCGCGGGACCTCGACCTTGACCGGATCGACGACCTGCTGGCCCAGATCCGTCTCCGGACAAGCCTGAACGAGAAAAAGCGCGGCATCTTCTACCGCGCCTCCAGGGCTTACCTGCATTTTCATGAAGACCGCTCGGCCCTGTTCGCAGACCTGCGAAAGCCCGACGGCGAGTTCGCACGGTTCGATGTCACCGGAGCGGAAGGCCAGGCCGAGCTGCTCGCCCGACTGGACGAACAGCTCAGGGCCTGAGCCCGTCAGTCTTCCGAACGGGACTCATAGACGTGGTCGACGAGGCCCCATTCCTTGGCCTCTTCGGCGGTCATGAAGGTATCGCGGTCCAGCTTTTCCTCGACCTCGTCATAGGTCCGACCGGTGTGCTTGGCGTAGATCTCGTTCAGGCGACGCTTGGTCTTGATGATGTCCTCGGCGTGACGCTCGATGTCCGAGGCCTTGCCGGAATAGCCGCCTGAGGGCTGGTGCACCATGATCCGGGCATTGGGCAGGGAAATCCGCTGACCCTTTTCACCGGCCATCAGCAGGAAGGAGCCCATGGAGGCGGCCATGCCCATGCACAGGGTCACAACCGGGCTCTTGATGTACTGCATGGTGTCATAGATGGCGAGACCAGAGGTCACCACGCCACCGGGCGAGTTGATATACATCTGGATCTCTTTCTTGGGGTTTTCGGCCTCAAGATAAAGAAGCTGGGCGCAGATCAGCGCCGACATTCCGTCTTCCACCGGACCATTGAGGAAGATGACCCGTTCCTTCAGGAGGCGGGAGAAGATGTCGAAGGCGCGTTCGCCGCGGCTGGTCTGCTCGACCACCATCGGGACGAGGTTCAGCATGGTCATGGGATCGCGCATGGAAAGGATGCCCTTCTCGGTTCTTCGGACGACGCAAGAGTCGCCGCTACCCTCCCTATGTCGCGTGCAGGAGGGCCGGTTGCAAGGTGAGCATTAGAATGAGCGTGTGGAGAGGCCGTTAATTTCAGCCAATGATGCAAGTCCGCTCGGACTGTGGCCGCCTCCCCGACTCTTGGGTCAGGGAGGCGGGGCCAATTGCCTTGGGTGGCCTTAGCCGCCGTAGCCTTCCGGCATGTCGTCTTCCTTGAGCAGGTCTTCCTTGGAGACCTTCTCTTCGGTGACGGCGGCCTTGCCGATGATCAGGTCGACAACCTTGTCTTCGAAGATCGGCGCGCGGAGCTGAGCCTGGGCATTGGGGTTCTGGCGCAGCATGTCGAAGACCTGCTGGGCCTGGGGACCATAACGCATGGCCTCCTGACGGATGGCTTCCACCAGTTCCTGCTCGGTCACCTGGACATTGTTGACGCGACCGATCTCGGCCAGGACGAGACCCAGGCGCACGCGGCGCTCGGCGATCTTGCGATACTCGCCCTGCAGCTGGTCTTCGGTCTTGTCGGCGTCTTCCGGCGGCAGGCCACCGTTTTCCTTGTCGGCCTGAACCTGGGTCCAGATGGCGGCGAACTCGGCGTCCAGCATCTTGGGCGGCAGGGGGAAGTCGTGCTTTTCGTCCAGCACGTCCAGCAGGGCG
>CAIYZB010000211.1 GCA_903930545.1 uncultured Alphaproteobacteria bacterium | reverse complement strand
TGCCCGACGGGCGGCGGCCATGTTTGTGAAGACGGCGACTCCGATTCTGGGGGTCATCGAGAACATGGCCTGGTTCGTGGACCCTGCCGGTAACCGCCTGCCGATCTTCGGCGAAGGCGGGGCGAGCCTGGAGGCCGAGCGTCTCGGCGTTCCCCTCCTGGCCCAGGTCCCGCTGGAGACGGCCCTGCGCCAGGCCTGCGACGACGGTCGTCCCGTCGTCGCCACGGCCCCGGACAGCGAAGCTGCCCAGGCCTTTGTGAAGGCAGCGCTGGCTCTGATGCCCTGAGCTCCACCAATTGCTCCTCCAGAGGGGGAGCAATTGGTGGACTGATGACAGCTACCGGATCGGGGTGGTGGACTCCGGTCCCACGCCCATCTGGGTCAGGGGCTCGGCTTCCTGGGCTTCGGTCTGGGCGGCGTCACGCCGGTCCAGTTCTTCCCGGATGCTGGCATGGCGATCACCATCCAGCTTGTAGCCAAAGAAGCAGGCTCCACCGACCAGGACCAGGATGATGGGCGCGAAGAGGTAGCACATCTCCAGGCCGAAAATGGCCTGCTGGGTGTTCACGGCCTCCTCGCCGGGCTGATAGCCCACGGCGGCCAGGATCGGGAAGACCAGGGCCACCGTGATGGAGGAGCCGAACTTCTGGGTCATGGTCACGAGGGCATAGAGCAGGCCCGTCTGGTTCTTGCCGGTCTTGAGCAGGATCTCGTCGCCCACATCCGCCACCATGGCCCGCACCAGCAGGGTGAAGGCCGAGGCACAGAAGCCGACCCCGAACATGCCCACCGCGGTGATGGCAAAGGCCTTGGCCGGCATGATCATCAGTATGGTCTGGGCAATGGCATAGGCCACAGTGGCAAACTGCAGGGTGCGGTGCTTGCCGAACTTCTGGGCGATATTGGCCCAGACCGGCGCGCCAATCAGACCCGCGCCGATATAGGGGATCAGCAGGAAGCTGACCTGGCTGATCGGGAAGCCCTTGGCGTCGTGAAAGAAGAAAATATAGAGTGGCGAGGTGGTGCCAGGGCCTAGGACCAGGAAGAGGTCAGCAATCACCAGCCGTACCATGGAAGGCTGGGTAAAGACTGAGAGATAGTCCTTGAGCCGGGCCGGTTCCGGGGTCTCCATGGAACTGCGCTCAGGCGCAAAGAAGATGCTGAGCGCTGCGGTGATGGGCATCAGGCAGATGATGATCCAGCCAATGGCCTTCATGCTGTCGCCCTTGCCGGGCTGGATTGCGCCCTGAGTCAGGAGCGGCATGAGCAGCAGGGTGACGGAGCCGACGACGGCGACCCCCTGCATCCAGCCATAGACCCGCGAGCGCTCGTTATAGCCG
Organism: uncultured Alphaproteobacteria bacterium; assembly: GCA_903930545.1. Classification (GTDB taxonomy): domain Bacteria; phylum Pseudomonadota; class Alphaproteobacteria; order Caulobacterales; family Caulobacteraceae; genus Phenylobacterium. The sequence continues at coordinate 4,808 of CAIYZB010000211.1, read as the reverse complement.
GTGGCGATGGCTGCGGCCCAGGCGGAGTGGGACAGGGAGGTGATCGAGGTTCCGGTATAGAGGACCAGGAGCCAGACGATCAGATAACCGGTCGTGACATCGGCCGGCGGGTTGAGGATCTTGTAGATCGCCAGCCATAGGATGGGCATGCCCGCCGCATACCAGACCCGATAGCGACCCCAGCGGGTCTTGGTCTTGTCCATGCCAAGACCGATCATCAGGTCGAAACCGATATCGATCAGGCGGACTGTGGCGATAGCCCCCGCGACAGCTGTCAGGGCCAGGGCTGCGTTGCCATAGGCGTCCGCCATCTGGCCCGCATAGAAGCGGGGCATATAGGTGCCCAGAATTAGGGCCAGCATGGCCCCGGGGATCCCGGCGCTGGCAAAGGCGAAAATCACGGGTGTGGATAGCCGATCGGCCTTAGCCGCACCGGCAGGTGCTGCAGTCACTTGAAACCTCCCAAAATATCACTTGTCGCCGCTTCGGGCGTTTAATGATTTCAGGAGAGCCTGCTTGGGTCAGGGACGCAAGCCCGTTGACCCTTGGTCAGGTACCGAGGGGCGGTTTTCCAAGAGAAATGCCGGCCGTCTGCTCCAGAAGGCTGGATTCAGCGGCGAGGGCATCGCGGGCATCCAGTTGCTCGCGGACACTGGCGTGGCGTGTGGCATCCAGCTTCCAGCCGATGAAGGCCGCCCCGCCGAAGAAGACCAGGATGACGGGCGCGAAGACGTAGCAGAGCTCCAGGCCCTTGATGGCGGCCGGGGTGTTCACGGCACCCTCGGCGGCGTTGTAGCCAACGGCATCCAGGACGGTGAAGCTGACGATTACGGTCAGGGCCCCGCCGATTTTCTGGGTGGTTGTGACCAGGGCATAGAGCAGGCCGGACCGTTCCTGGCCGGTTTCCAGCCGCACCTCGTCAGCCACATCGGCCACCATGGCCCGGACCAGCAGGACAAAGGCCGAGGAGACAAAGCCCACCGACATCATGCCTGGAATGGCCAGGGACATGGTGGCCGGCGGGATGAGCATCAGGGCCGACTGGGTAACGGCATAGCCTACCGAGGCAATGATCAGGGTGCGGTGCTTGGAGACCCTCTGGGCGAACCAGCCCCAGAACATGGCCCCCAGCAGGCCGGCGGCAATGTAGAAGACGAGCAATATGCTCGTCTGGGAGTCCGAATAGCCCCGGGCATCGTGGAAGAAGAACAGGTAGAGGGCCGCCGTTGTCCCCGGGCCCAGGGCCATGAAGAAGTCAGCGAACATGAGCCGGGCGATCTCGGGTCGTGTCACCAGAGCCCAGTAGTCCTTAAGGGTCACATGCTCCTTGGTGCGGGCATCCGGTGCGACGCGCTCCGGGGTTATCAGGGTGCAAAGCAGGACTGTCAGGGGCGTCAGGATGATGACGAACCAGCCCATGGCGTGGATGCTGCCCGCAGGTCCGCCCTTGCCCTTCAGGGCCAGCGGCAGGAGCAGGACCATAATCGCGCCGATCACACCGACGGCGGAGATCACCCCATAGACCCGGCTGCGGTCATGATAGTCGGTGGCCAGGGCTGCTCCCCAGGCGGCCTGGGACAGGGTCTGGATCGAGACCCCGACATAGAGCACCAGTAGCCACCCCACCAGATAGAGCTGACTGATCTCGGCCTGGGCCATGAACAACATATAGGTGGCGATCATGAGGATCGGGGCCCCCAGGATCAGCCAAGGGCGGTAGCGACCAAGCCGGGTCTGGGTCCGGTCCATGGCCATGCCCAGCAAAGGATCCACGGCCATGTCGATCAGGCGAACGATCGTAAAGGCCGTGCCGACTGCCGCCAGGCTGACGCCCAGCTGGCTGGCAAAGAACCGGGGCAGATAGACCCCCATGACCAGGCCTATGGCGGCGATCGGCAGGGCCGTTGAGGCAAAGGCGCCCACCACGGGAAGCGGCAGCCTTTGGGTTCCGGGAGATGCCGCCATGTTCTGGTCCGATCAGCTTGGTCTTGGAATAGGTGCGGGCGCGGTCAATGCACCCGGGGTGGGCCGTCCTCGTCTTCCTGAACGGCGATATGGACACCATCAGCCGTGACCGACTCGATGATCGGTGCCTCGTCATAGAGGGCGTCCCGCTCGTCCAGCTGACGACGGATCTCGCCATGACGTTCGGCGCTGAGGCTGTAGCCAATGAAGCAGGCCCCGCCGGCCATGACGAAGAAGATCGGACCCAGGAGATAGACCAGCTCGAGGCTGCGAATGACCTCCGGGGAGTTCACCACACCGTCCTTGGCGATGTAGCCGACCTTGTCGAGAACGAAGAAGGTCATGCCAATGGACAGGGCCCCGGCGACCTTGCCGGTGGTTCCGGTCAGGGCATAAAGCAGTCCCGAACGTTCCCGGCCCTGGTCCAGACGGACCTCGTCGGCGATGTCGGCGGTCATGGCCCGGGTCAGAACCCCGAAACCTGCCGCCAGGAAACCCGCCATGAACATAGGGCCAATGCCCCAGGCCATGCTTCCCTTGGGAATGGCCATGAGCGAGATCAGGATCAGGGAATAGCCGGTGGTGGCCACCATGACTGCACGATGCTTGGAGATCTTGGTGGCCAGCCTGCCGATCAGCGGGGCACCGGCAAAACCGGCCAGGATATAGACCCCGAGAAGAATGCTGGCCTGACCGGATGTGTAGCCCCGGCTGTCGGTGAAGAAAAACAGGTAGAGCGCGCTCATCCAGCCCGGGCCGAGGCTCAGGCAGAGGTCAGCCAGAAGGATCCGCACCATGTTGGGTCGCGAGATCAGGGACACATAGTCCGAGAGCTTGAACTGATGACCGGCAATCTCTGGCGCAATTCGTTCCGGGGTGCGCCAGACGATCATGAAGATGGCCACAGGCGTCAGGGCCAGAACGAAGGCTCCCATCATCGGGATGTTGTTGGCATCCGGCAGGTGGCGGGCTTCGGAAATGATCGGAATGGACAGGACCGTGGCGGAACCCAGAACCCCTACGGCGGTCATGATGCCGAAGATCCTGGCCCGATCATTATAGGCCGGTGCCAGGCTGGCCGCCCAGGCCGAGTGGCTGAGTCCGAGGATAGAAGTGCCCAGATAGAGCACCAGCAGCCAGCCGATCAGATAGGAAATGCCGGCTCCCGCTACGGGATTGAACAGGCAAAGGACCCCCAGCATCAGGAAGGGGGCCCCGATCAGGGTCCAGACCCGGTATCGACCCCACCGCGTGCGGGTCTTGTCCATGGCCCAGCCCAGCAGGACATCCACCGGGATGTCGATCAGACGGATGGCAGAGAAGGCGGCACCGACGACGGCCAGCTCGACGCCCATATGGCTGGCATAGTGGCGTGGCAGATAAACTGCCATCGCGATGCCCACTGCCGCCAGGGGCAGGCTGGTGCCCGCAAATGCAAAAACGGTCGCGAGGGATAGCGGTGCGCGGGGCACCCCCGTCGTGGCCTGGGTCAAGTTCAGCCTCCCAAAGAATCCAGAGCGCATCTGCAGCGCGCCTCTTGTGCCAACTTACGCGCGATCACCTGCGCCAAGGCAAGAGGTTTCCGGGTTTGCGGAGATTACCAAACAGAAAGGGCGGGCCGCCTTTCAGCGACCCGCCCCGATTAGTCATCCTGTAGCAGGGACTTAGCCGCCGGAGAGCTTGCGGAAGAACTTGGCGCTCTGCTCGCCGCCATTGGCATAGGCCTGCTGGCCGGTCGGGTCGGAGATCTTGCTCCAGTTGTCGCGGACTTCCTCCACCGACAGGCCGCCCTCGCCGAGATAGACACCCTCGGTCTCGTAGAGGCGGGTCATGGCGAAGGCACCGGCACCGGCGGTGAGGATGGCACCCGTGGGGGCTTCCTCGGAGGCCAGATAGACCACGCCGGGGGTGACATATTCCGGCTTCAGGCGTTCCAGCACCTCAGGCGGCATCAGGTTTTCGGTCATCCGGGTCGCGGCCACCGGGCTGATGGCATTGACGTGGATGTTGTTCTTCTGGCCCTCGAGACGCAGGGTATTCATGAAGCCGATGATGCCCAGCTTCGCCGCGCCATAATTTGCCTGGCCGAAATTGCCATACATGCCGGAGGACGAGGTGGTCACGACGATGCGGCCATAGTTCTGGGCGCGCATGATTTCCCAGACGGCCTTGGCGGGCTTCACCGTGCCCATCAGGTGGACGTTCAGGACCAGCTCGAAGTCAGCGATTTCCATCTTGGCGAAGGTCTTGTCGCGCAGGATGCCGGCATTGGCGATCAGGATGTCGATCCGGCCCCAGGTATCCATGGCCTGCTTGACCATCAGGGCGACGCCGGCGTCGTCGGTGACCGAGGAACCATTGGCGATGGCTTCACCACCGAAGGCCTTGATCTCGGCCACAACGGCCTCGGCAGCGGCGGAATTTCCGCCCGAGCCGTCCATGGACCCGCCCAGGTCATTGATCAGCACCTTTGCACCGCGGCGCGCCAGTTCCAGGGCATGCTGACGACCCAGGCCACCACCGGCACCCGTGACAATCGCGACCTGGCCGTCAAAGCGGATGTCCGCCATCGAAATCTCCCGTTCAAACAGGGGGTTTGAAATTCGGGCGGGTTGTGCGGTGCGGGAGGTTCGACGTCAAGCGGGCCTATCGACTGGCCAGGGCCTGGGTTCCATCCCGCATGAACTTCACCAGTACCCTCTGGCCGATCAGGAAGGGGGCCTTTTCAGTGCTGACCACCACCTCGACCACCCGGTCATCGGTCCGCTCCGAAGGGTCATCGGACTGAAGCTTGCGGGCCCCGAAGACGGCGGCCCTGCGGATCACCTTGCCCAGATAGACCC
>CAIYZB010000210.1 GCA_903930545.1 uncultured Alphaproteobacteria bacterium | reverse complement strand
GGGTGGTCCGGCGGGTACCGGCGTACCAGTCCACCTTGATCGGGGCCTTGAGCGCCTCACGCTCCAGGATCGCACCGATGGGATCCTGGGCAAATCCGGGCAGGGCATGGGACTGGGCGGCTGCGCTCTCGGCAAGCCCCAGGATCCCGGCAACCATGATGAGCCCGGCCAATGGCCTCATGCCCAAACCCCTGTGATGAAGGTTTCATCCTTCCACGAAGGGGCCGGCAGACAAGACTCAAATTCGGGCCACAGCACCGGGCATTGGGGGGACTGTGGCAAAAAAGCCTCGTCTATCGCGCGGGCTTGATGGAGACGGACAGGGCCAGGACCGAGTCCTTGCGATTGTCCCAGCCCATCAGGGTCTGGGCGCCCTTCACCTTGCGCCTGAGCCAGCCGAGGGAGGCCTGGACCGATCCCTTGCGCCAGCCGACCCCGGCCTGGATATCGGAGATCATCGAGCTCTGGGTGTCGGTCGAGAAACCCGCCCGGGTCCAGTTGCCGGCATCATTGCGGGTCAGGTTCAGACCGACGGTGCGTTCAGAGACCGCACCGAAAACATACCAGCGGCCCTGATCGCCAAACTTGCGGCCATCCCGGACACCGAGGCGGTTGGCCAGCTGCTCGGCGCTCTTGGTCAGGCGGACCATAGCCCCGGCCTCGGCCTGGCCGCCGGAATTGGAAATGCCAACACCGGCATGGGGAATGAAGTTCACGTCCCACTTGCCGGCCGTCACCACCTGGGGCCAGCCCCGGGTATAGGTCATTTCATAGGCCTCGGCATCGGTCTGGACCCGGTCGCCGGGACGCACCGGCAGGGCACCGGGGGTGACGGCGACCCGGCCGATTGAGACCTTGATGGCGTCCACGGCATGGCCGGAATCTCTCGGCACGGCGAGTTCGGTCACCTGCCAGCGGGCGACGCCTCGACCGGGCACATAACGATCCCCGGCAAGCACCGTGGGACGATCCAGGGCGGTCCCGGTCTGGGGGGTCTGGGCAAAGGGAGTCGCAACGCCCAAGGTGACAGCCGGGCTGAAGGCCTCGACAGGGGCGACAGGGGCCAGATTGATCGGTGTCTCGGTCGGCACGGCGACATCGGAAGGGGTCACAAAGACCGCATCCTTCAGGCGTGCCCAGCTTTCATTGAAGGCCCGATCGCCGGGGGAGGTCACATTGCGCGGTTCCGGCAGAACAGCGTCCCCGACCGCTGCGGTGGTCGCAACGGTTCCCAGGATCAATGCTGTCGCAGCGACGATACGCACGCACACTCCCGTGAGCGAAAGGTCAGGACATTAAGGGTGATATCCTAACCTGTCAGCCCCGGCTTGTCCCTTCTACTGGCAGGCGAGGCATTCGTCATAGTCGGTCCGCTCAGCCTCGATCTGGGCCATGGGACTGACGGTTTCGGCCCCGGCGTGGGAGGCCCGCTGCACCGACTTTGAGCGCAGATAATAGAGGGATTTGCAGCCCCGCTCCCAGGCCTGCCAATGCAGCATGTGCAGGTCCCATTTGTCGACATCTCCAGGCAGGAAGATGTTCACCGACTGGGACTGGCAGATATCCGGCGTGCGGTCTGCCGCCAGTTCGATGACCCAGCGCTGGTCCAGTTCGAAGGCGGTCTTGTAGACGTCCTTGTCGTCCTGGCTGAGGAAATCCAGGTGCTGGACGGAGCCTTCGTTCTCCAGGATCGAGTCCCAGATGGCCGGGGTATTGCGGCCTTTTTCGTCGAGCACACGCTCAAGATAGGGGTTCTTGACGGCAAAGGAGCCGGACAGGGTCTTGTGGGTATAGATATTGGCCGGGATCGGCTCGATACCCGCCGAGGTGCCGCCGCAGATGATCGAGATCGAGGCGGTGGGGGCGATGGCCAGCTTGTGGGAGAAGCGCTCCATGACGCCCTGTTCGGCGGCGTCGGGGCAGGGACCGCGCTCCTCGGCCAGGGTGCGCGACGCCGCATCGCACTGGCGGCGCAGGTGCTTGAACAGGCGCATGTTCCAGGACTTGGCCAGGGCGCTCTCGAAGGGGACGTTCTGGCTCTGCAGGAAGGAATGGAAGCCCATCAGGCCCAGGCCGACGCTGCGTTCGCGAATGGCGGCATAGACCGCGTGCTTCATGTCCGCCGGGGCGCGGGTGATGAAGTCCTGAAGCACATTGTCCAGGAAGCGCATGATGTCTTCGACAAAGGTCGGATGATCACGCCATTCGAGGAACTTCTCGGCATTGACCGAGGACAGGCAGCAGACCGCGGTCCGCTCCTCGCCCAGATGGTCCTTGCCGGTGTGGAGCATGATCTCGGAGCAGAGATTGGACTGGCGCACCGACAGGCCCAGGTCGCGCTGATGCTTGGGCATGGCGCGGTTCACGGTGTCTGAGAAGATCACATAGGGCTCGCCGGTCTGCAGGCGGATCTCGAGAATTTTCTGCCAGAGGGAGCGGGCGTCGACCTCGCGGATCACCTCATTGGTCTTGGGCGAGCGCAGGCCGAACATGGCCCCTTCGCGCACGGCTTCCATAAAGGCGTCGGAGACCGAGATGCCGTGATGCAGGTTCAGGGACTTGCGGTTGAAGTCGCCGGAGGGTTTGCGGATCTCGAGGAACTCCTCGATCTCCGGATGGTGGATGTCCAGATAGACCGCCGCCGAGCCCCGACGCAGGGAGCCCTGGGAAATGGCGAGAGTCAGGGAGTCCATGACCCGGATGAAGGGGATGATGCCGCTGGTCTGGCCTGCACCCTTGACCTTTTCGCCGATGGAGCGGACCCCGCCCCAATAGGTGCCGATCCCGCCGCCATTGGAGGCAAGGGCCACATTCTCGTTCCAGACGCTCTGGATGCCTTCCAGGGAATCGCCGACCGCGTTCAGGAAGCAGGAGATGGGCAGGCCGCGATCCGCCCCGCCATTGGACAGGACCGGGGTGGCCGGCATGAACCAGAGGTTGGAGATGTAGTCATAGATGCGCTGGGCATGGTCGGAATCGTCGGCATAGGCCGTGGCGACCCGGGCAAACATGTCCTGATAGCTCTCGCCGGCCAGGAGATAGCGGTCTTCCAGGGTGGTCTTGCCGAAATCCGTCAGCAGGGCATCGCGGGTGCGATCCACAACCACCTTCTGGACCAGCTGCAACTGCGGACGTTCAATGCGCTCCGGAGCGACCTTGATCGCTTCCGAAACTGTCCGCATCACTGCTTCGCTGCCGCTCATGACCCAAAACCCATTACTATCAGGAGCTTCCGGGCGGGATGGCCCAGAACGGCTCCATAAATCTATATGTTGTGGGCCCCAAGCCCTCAGACGCACGATATGGGGGCATATCTTGATGACTCGTCAACGGCCTGAACCATTCGTCCACGGGTGTTTTTCGTTACCCAAAGGTTAACGCCGATTCCCGGGACTTGATCGGCAAGGGTTTTTGACCCCTGACGGATTCCCGCCTCACGAGAGTGTGACGAAGGGTCTCAGGTAAACCGATTCCACAGCGCCACTTGCGCCATCAAGGCCTTGGGCCTATCCCCAGCGGGTCACTGGGGAGTAGTCGCCCGCACCTCCCGCGGGGGACAGGTCAACAAACTTGTCGGGAAACCGGCATGGCCTGTCCGGCACCAGGATCCATCCGGGTCCGCCTGACGAGACCATTGGCTTTCGCGCGTTGATCCAGCGGGGTCGGCAGCGCGGAAGGCCATTGGTTTGTACCGACCCCGCCCGAGCCTGTGACCATGATCGAAACCTTCCTCATTTCCACCGGACTGGTGGCCATTGCCGAGATCGGCGACAAGACCATGTTGCTGGCGGTCCTGCTGGCGGCCCGGTTCCGAAAGCCCTGGCCGATCCTGGCCGGGATCTTGGTCGCTACCCTGGCCAATCATGGCCTGGCCGCCACCGTCGGCTCCCTGGCAGGCCAGATCCTGACCGGGCCCTGGGTTCACTGGGTCCTGGGTATTGCCTTCATCGCCTTTGGGGCCTGGGCCCTGATCCCTGACGAACTGGAAGACAAGGACGCCCCGGCCCAGGTTGCCAATGCCTCGGTCTTCCTCACCACCCTGGTGGCCTTCTTCTTCGTGGAGATGGGTGACAAGACCCAGGTGGCCACCGTGGCCCTGGCCGCCCGGTTCCACGACATCCTCATCGTCGCCGCGGGCACCACCACTGGGATGATGCTGGCCAATGGCCCGGCGGTCTTCCTGGGGGAAGCCATGGCCGATCGCCTGCCCCTGAAATATATCCGCTGGGGTGCAGCGGCCTCCTTTGCCGCTATCGGAGTCTGGATCCTGATCGCGGGCTGAGACCCCCTCAGTCAGCTTCGCTGACAGCTCCCCCAGAGGGG
>CAIYZB010000209.1 GCA_903930545.1 uncultured Alphaproteobacteria bacterium | reverse complement strand
CAGGACCACACCGGCGGGTGCAGATCCAAGGCGGGCGGCGGGGATGACGGGGCCCCAGACCTGAACACCCCGGGGTTTTCCTCAGGCCTCGCCGCGGGCCGCGCGGGCTTCGGCCAGGGCCTTGGACAGGCCGATGGAGCCCAGCAGATAGTGGAAAGCTGCCCAGAGATAGAAGCAGAGGGAGACAATGATCCCGCCGCGGGTTGCTTCCACCAGGGAGCTCTTGCACTGGGCTGCCAGTTCCACCGACGCCCCGACAGGGGCTTTGCCCCCCGGACAGGCCGCCTGGAAGGTGGACCCTGCGGTCTCACCACCGATCAGGGCGCGGAACTGGTCCAGGGCCGAGTGCAGGCCCGGATGGGCGTAGTTGAACTCGGCGAAGTGGTCGATGACCCAGCCGGTGAAGGGCGGTCCACCGCCCAGGGCGATCAGGTTCAGGAAGAAGAAGAGCAGGGCCGTGGCCGTGGCGCGGCGGCGAAGCTCGACCATGTTCTGCACCACGCCGAAGGTCGGGCCGAGATAGGTATAGTGGAAGATGCCCGGCACCAGCAGGATCATGGCGGCCGTCTGCCAGGAGGGCTGGAGATAGGCCGCGATATAGATGGGCGTTGCGATGGACAGACCGATGGCCGGGGTCAGGGAGTACCAGGCCGCGCTGCGCTTGGACAACCGGTCAGTCAGGAAGCCGCCGATCAGGGTGCCAATGCCCGATGAAATCCCCCCGACAATGCCGGTGATCAAGCCGACCTCGGCATAGTTGAGGCCGAAGTTACGGGTGAAATAAGGAGGGACGAACTGACCAGAGCCATAGGAGCCAAAGGAGGCAATGGTCACGCCAAGCACCATGTGCAGGACCGGCCACTTGCCGAACAGGGTGCCAGCAACGCTGCCCAGCTCCTTCAGTTCGCCCATGATCGAGAAGGGGGGAGGGGCCGCAGCGGCCACATCTTCCGGCGAGACCGGATGTTCGGCGTCCAGAAGTTCGTTGTCGGAGTGTCCTCTCGGGGGCTCCTTGATCAGGAACTTGATGGCGAGGGCAACCAGGATACCGGGCAGGCCCACCAGCATGAAGGCGATGCGCCAGGAGAAGTTCTGGGCCAGCCAGCCGCCCGCCACGGCGCCCACCATGGTGCCCAGGGGAATGCCGAAGGAATAGACCGACAGGGCCGTGGCCCGCTTCTTGGGCTCGAAATAGTCGGAGATCAGGGAGTGGGCGGGCGGGGACAGGCCCGCCTCGCCGAAACCGACCCCGAACCGGTAGGCCGCCAGCATGGCAAAGCTGGTGGCCGTGCCGCAAAGGGCCGTGAAGCCGGACCAGATGACGATGGCGGCAGAGATGATGTTGACGCGATTGAAACGCTCGGCCAGTCGCGCGATCGGAATGCCCAGAAGCGTATAGAGCAGGGCGAAATAGAGCCCGCCCAATAGGCCCAGCTGGGTGTCGGAGATCTTCAGGTCATCCTTGATGGCCTGACCAATGGTGGAAATGATCGTCCGGTCGACGAAATTCAGGGTGTAGGCCACCACCAGCAGACCCAGAACGGTCGACTTGTAGGCCCCGGAATAGCGTGGCGTTTCCGCCGCGCCCGATATCGTCTCGGTCGCCAAGATCAAAATCCCCCCAGGCACTTTGTTATGTGGTGCGAGGTTACGCCCCATGGACAGGGGAGGAAAGGCCCAATGGGGACAAGGGCTGGCGGATTGTCCCGATCCGGGGTGTTATGGCCTGAGACGGCCTTGCGGGCCTCAGGACAGGGAGTGGACTATGGCGGACGGATCCGAAGTTTCCCGGCGGGGTTTTGCGCTCAGCGCGGCGGCAATGACGGCTGTGGCTGCGAACCCGGCCCAGGCGGCGGTCGATGTGGTCGCAACCGATGTCAGCGTCGCGACCCCCGACGGCACCTGTGACGCCGTCCTGTTCCATCCCAAGGGCAAGGGAACCTGGCCTGCCGTGGTTATCTTCACGGACATTCTCGGCCTGAGGCCCGTCTTCCGTGACATGGGTGCCCGGATGGCGGCAGAGGGCTTCGTCGTCCTGGTGCCCAATCCATTCTACCGCACCCGCAAGGCCCCGGTGATTGAAGGGCCCTTCGACTTCAACAATCCCACAGACCGGGCCAAGCTGAACGAATTCCGCGGCACCCTGTTTGCGCCAGGCAATGTTGAACAGGATGCCAGCGCCTATGTGGCCTATCTGGACTCCCTGAAGGTCACCAACCGCAAGGCCAAGGTGGGTGTGGCGGGCTATTGCATGGGCGGACCCATGACCATGATGGCTGCGGCCACCCTGCCGGACCGGATCGGGGCCGGGGCCTCCTTCCATGGCGGCGGCCTGGTCACTGACCTGCCGGGCAGTCCGCACCTGCTGGTGCCGAAGATGAAGGCCAAGTTCTATTTCGGCGTGGCCATGAATGATGACCAGAAGCAGCCGGACGCCAAGACCCGGCTGGCCGAGGCCTTTACGGCGGCCCATCTTGACGCCCGGGTCGAGGTCTATGACGGGGCCATGCACGGTTGGTGCGTCAAGGGTTCGGCGGTCTATAATGAAGCGGCGGCCGAGAAGGCCTGGGCCGAGATGGTGGGGCTCTACCGACGCGCCCTGGTCTGAATTGCCTGACCTTGGGGGCCGTGTGCGTTTTGCCATTGCCCCCGACCGGTCCGGTCGGCGAAAATAGATCATTCATTCCGATCCTGTTTTCGAGTCCCAATTTCATGTCCGAGATCATTGTCCCCCGTCAGTTCCGGGGCCCGCCCATCACGGCCAATGGCGGTTATATCTGTGGCGTCCTGTCCAACGCCGTTGGTGGCCGTGGTACGGCCATGCTGCGCTCCGGGGTTCCCCTGGACACCGCCGTGACTCTGGTGCCCGGGGACGAGGGGGCTGTGACCCTGGTCAGTGCCGAGGGAACCCTGCTGGGGTCTGCCCGTCCGGCCAGGGACGATGAAATTCCCCAGGTGGCTGACGTGCCCAGCATTGCCCAGGCTCGCGCCTTCCAGGGGGCGTCGCCATTCGCGGCCAAGTCCCTGCATCGCGGGTGCTTCTCCTGCTGCATCGAACGCGAGGCTGGCGAGGGGCTTGGGGTGCATGTCGGCCAGATCGAAGGCGCGGCACCGGGCTATTGCGCCGGGGTCTGGGTTCCCCACGCCAATTTCGCCGATGCCCATGGCGAAATGCCGGACGAAATCACTTGGGGCGCGCTTGACTGCCCCGGTTCCATGGCCTGGTGGATCAAGACCGGTACCCCGGTCGGGCTGCTGGGCACCATGTCTGGAGAGGTCCTGCGCAAACCCAGGGTCGGCGAGGAACTGGTGGTCCTGGCCTGGGCCCTGGAATCCGAAGGCCGCAAGCACTTTGCCGGCGTCGCTCTGGCCGACGCTGAAGGCACCATTATTGCCCGCGGAGGCCAGATCTGGATCGGTCGTGCCCCCGGGGCACCCATGTCCATGCCCCAGCCCGGGGTCTGAGCGAAAAAAACTTTTACTGCGACAAAATGCCCCTGGGTCAGTCAGCCATGGCGACGGGTTGTCAGGCAATGGTTGAACCAGGACAGGTTCTGGTCGACCCAACCTGTGATCTTGATCTTTCTATAGAATAGATCGCCTTCTTCAATTCATGTCGAAAAAGTTCGTCATGAAGTAGCGCGGGAAATTAACCAGAAATATATTGAAATCAAAAATTGTGCTCATCAAATACACGAGTCCGGCAATTTTATATTGACCATTAATGTCAGTAAACGTTCATTTGGCTTTCCGGGGTGCAGTAAATTTTCCAAATAACGAAGTTATAACTAGTTATCCCCATTCTGGTGTCAGGCAAGAATGCCTTCCACGGCCAAAAAGGCGGTGGATCACCGAAAAAAGGGATCTGAAAGATGCCGAATAGCGTCAATACCAATGCAGGGGCCATGATTGCCCTGCAGAACCTGAACACGACCCAGAGCGAACTCAGCACCGTTCAAAACCGGATCAATACCGGCAAGAAGGTCGCCTCTTCCAAGGACAATGGTGCCATCTGGGCCATCGCCCAGAACCAGCGCGGCACCTCCAACTCCCTCAACGCCGTCCGTGACTCCCTGCAGCGCGCCCAGTCCACCGTGGATGTCGCCATTGCCGGTGGTGAGACGGTTTCGGACCTGCTCCTTCAGATGAAGGAAAAGGCCCTGGCGGCTTCGGACACCACCCTGGACACCACGTCCCGCTCAGCCCTGAACGAAGACTTCAAGGCTCTGCGCGATCAGGTGGCCAAGGCTGTGACCAATGCCGACTTCAACGGCGCCAACATGATCAAGGCCGCAGGTTCCACCCTGGCTGCCCTGGCCAATGCCGACGGCACCTCCAAGATCACGGTTGCCGCTCAATCCCTGGCCCTCGGGAGTACCAATGTCACCGTTACGGCCACGAGCACCATCGGCACGGCCACCCTGGCCAATACCATGATCGCCACGGTGACCACCTCGATCACCAATGTCTCCACCGCCCTGGCCAAGCTGGGTACCGGTTCCAAGGCCCTGGGTTCGCACCTGAATTTCATCGACGAACTTCAGGACACCATGAATGCCGGCATCGGCAATCTGGTGGACGCGGACCTGGCCAAGGAAAGTGCCAGGCTACAGGCCCTGCAGACCAAGCAGCAGCTTGGGGTACAGGCCCTGTCCATCGCCAATAACAGCTCCTCGATCCTCCTGGGTCTGTTCCGATAGGAACCGGGCGCGTCGGGCCAGTCCCGGCGCGCCTTGAGCTGCCTTGAGACCCATGCCGGCCTTGACCAACAGGCCCCTCACCCCGCCAGATGGGGTCCTGACTGAAGGACCCGCCCATGCCCATTGCCCGGCCAGCCCAGATCGATCTGGAATACTTCGTCCACGGGCATGGCCCACGGCGGATCGTCTTTGCCCACGGCTTCCAGGCCTCGGCCCAGATCTGGCGACAGGTTCAGGACCTCCTGCCCGCAGACGCCTACACCTCGATCTCCATGAACAATCGCGGTGCGGGGGCGACGCAAGCACCGCCCAGCGAGGAGGACTTCACAGTCCAGGCCTTTTCCAGCGACCTGCATGATCTGGTCTCGCACCTGGGCTGGACGCGGTTTGTCCTGGTGGGCCATTCCCTGGGCGGTGCCACGGCCCTTCAGTTTGCCGTGGACCATCCCGAAATGCTGGAAGGCCTGATCCTGCTGGACCCGGCGGACGGGGATGGTCGGCAGTTTCCCTCTGACGGACCTGATCTGGACGCCATTGTCGAGATGAGTGTTGGGGCGATCATGGCCCAGAGGGCGGCGGCACCGGAAAGGCCTGCGCCGACAAGGCCCCCGGCCAATCCGGCCCAGGCCTATCTGCGCCAGCTGACCATCGACATGGCCAATGCCCCGGAGCGACGACTGAAAGGTTCCCTGAAATCGATGTTCACCCTTGCCCTCGGCGAGCGGGTCAAGGCCATCCCCTGCCCCGTCCTGCTGGCGGCCGGGGATGCCGACGAGGTCATCCCCCTGAAGGCCATGCTCGGCACCTGGGCCAAGCTGCCCCCGGGATCAGGCCTGCATGTCTGGCACGGGGTAGATCATTCGCCCAACCTCTCCATCCCCGGGGAGGTTGCGCGACTGATCCGCCGGTTCGTCGAGGACCTCAGCCCTGGAAGCGCCGGTTGAGCTTGCGCATGCCGCCGATCCAGCGGCCATAGTCCTCGGTCTTGCGGCGCATATAGTCCAGGACCTCAGGGTGGGGGAGGATCAGGAACTGTTCCGCCTCGATGGCCCGGACCACGGAGTCGGCCACCACGTCCGGCTCCATCATCCCGTCGATACTGGCCACACCATCAGGGTTATTGGCGGTCATGGCGGTGCGAACCGCCTGGGGGCAGAGCACGGAAACCCGGATGCCTTGGTCGCCATGGGTGATGGCCAGCCATTCGGCGAGACCCACCGCCGCATGCTTGGTCACGGCATAGGGGGCTGACCCGATCTGCGACAGCAGGCCGGCGGCCGAGGCCGTATTGACCAGATAGCCCTCGCCACGGGCCGCCATGAGCGGAACCAGATGCCGGGCTGCCCAGACATGGGCCATGACATTGATGTCCCAGATCCGCTGCCAGTCAGGATTGGAGGCCTCTGCCCCGCCCCCGACACCGATCCCGGCATTGGAACAGAAGATGTCGATGGGACCATGGTCGGCTTCCACCGTCTCGATCATCGACTGGATATCAGCCTCGCGGGAGACATCCACCTGGAAGGCCACGCCACCGATCTCGGCGGCCACGGCCTTGACGCCCTCACCATCGCGGTCGGCGCAGACCACCAGTTTCGCGCCCTCGGCCACAAAGCGATGGGCCATGGCCCGGCCAATGCCGCTGGCGGCCCCGGTCACAACAATGATGCGGTCGGTCAGGTTCATGGGTCGGTTTCCTCGGAGGCCAGGTCGGGGACTCTTTGCCCCGTTCGGACACGATCCTAGTCAGCGGCCCAACCGAGCGCCAGAGACCGCCGGCACATGGCGTGCCGAAATGTCACATTGCCCGGACCCTCAAACAGGCGCGCCTCTTCAGCCAGCCCCAGCGTTCCAGTTTTGGGCCATGAGGAATATCGTCTTGGCCCAGTCTGAATACGCCACCGAGGCTCGCCGCCTCGCGCATCTCGACCGTCTCCGCATCATGGACACCCCGGCCGAGGCAGCCTTTGATGATCTGGTCGTCCTGATCGCAGGCCTGTGCGAAGTCCCGATTGCTTTGATTTCCCTGGTTGACGACCGACGCCAGTGGTTCAAGGCCAGGGTCGGCATGGAGGCCACTGGAGGCCCTCGAAGCGAAGCCTTCTGCGCCCACGCTATCCGGGATGACGCCCTGTTTCTGGTGGAGGACACCCATCTGGATCCCCGGTTTGCTGAAAACCCCCAGGTGATCAGCAGCCCCATGATCCGGGCCTATGCCGGGGCACCCTTGACGACATCGCTGGGGACAAGACTGGGCACCCTCTGCATCATTGACTACGTCCCCCGGATCTGGACCGAAGGTCAGAAACAGGCCCTGAAATCCCTAGGCCGGATGGCAACCAATCTGATCGAAATGCGGGCCGATACCGCCAGCAATCTGGCCAGCCTGCAACGCCTGGAGACCCGGCAGTTTCAGGACCAGCATGTCCGCACCATGTTCGCCACACTGAGGGAAGGCCTGGTCCTTCAGGACGCCGACGGCAAGATCATCGAGGCCAACCCGAGTGCAGCCGCCATCCTCGGCCTGTCTGAGGAACAATTGCTGGGACGCACATCCATGGATCCCAGGTGGATGGCAATCTACCCCGATGGCTCGCCGTTTTCTGGCGAGAACCATCCCTCAATGGTCTGTTTGCAAACCGGCGAACCGGTCAATGACGTGACCATGGGCGTCAGGCTGCCGGACGGCGGCGAACGCTGGATCAGCATCAGCGCCCAGCCGATCTTTGATGAAACCGAGACCCTGCCCATGCAGGTCGTGGTGACCTTTTTTGACATCTCCGACGTCCTCGCCGCGCGCCGCCAGTTGACCGAGAAGCAGCGTAGCCTCGAAGTGGCCCTGGCCGCAGCCGAAGCCGCCAGCGAGGCAAAGTCCAACTTCCTGGCCAATATGAGCCATGAAATCCGCACGCCCCTGAACGGGGTGACCGGCATGGCCAGCGCCCTGATGCGCACCGAACTTGACCCAAGGCAGACCGAGATGGTCAGCCTGATGGTGGCGTCCGGGCGATCCCTGGAAACCATTCTCAATGACATTCTCGACCTGTCAAAGCTGGATGCCGGGGCCGTGGAACTGGAGGTCCGCCCCTTCGACCTGCGCGCCGAGATGATGGCCGCGGCCCAGCTCGTGGCCGTACGGGCCGACGGAAAGGGCGTGAACTTCCGCACCGTTTTTGGTCCGGCAGCCACAGGCCACGTCCTGGGCGATGCCGTGCGTCTGAAACAGGTCATCTCCAATCTGGTTTCCAATGCCGTGAAGTTCACCGACCAGGGAGATGTCTGCCTCGAGGTCGATCTGGTGGATATCCCGGGACAGGGCAGTCGCCTGGAAGTCGAGGTCAGGGATACCGGGATCGGCTTCAGTGAGGAGGTCCAGCGCAGCCTGTTCGAACGGTTCTCCCAGGCCGATGAATCCATCACACGACGCTATGGCGGAACAGGCCTTGGCCTGCCGATCTGCAAGGCTCTGGTGGAACTTCAGGGCGGGGCCATCTCGGCCAACTCGATCCCCGGGGAAGGTAGCTGTTTCAGGTTCTGGATCCCGATCCGGCGTTCAGAAGCAGAAGCCGGGCCGGATCCAGAAGTCCATGATCTGAGCCTGAAAACGGCTGTCCAGCTCCTGCTGGTGGAGGATCACCCCACCAACCAGAGGGTCGTTCAGCTCCTGCTGGAACCCTACGACATCGAGGTCACCATTGCCTCCGACGGGGCAGAGGCCGTCAATCTGGTCCGCGACCGGGCCTTTGACGTCATCCTGATGGATATGCAGATGCCGATCATGGACGGCCTTGCCGCCACCAAGGCGATCCGGGAATTCGAGGCTCAGACTGGCCGCCCACGGACCCCCATCGCCATGATGACCGCCAACACCTATCGCGATCATCAACAGATGGCCGAGACCGCCGGCACGGACCTGTTCCTGCCCAAACCGATCAATGCCGAAACCCTGCTTTCGGCCCTGGAGGTCCTTCTGACCGACCCGGAGCCCGCTACCCGAGAGACTTGACCAAATCGGCGATTGCCAGTCCCACCTCGCGGCCCCTAATCTGCCGCAAAAGGGAGGACGCCACATGCGCGAAGCCGTTATCGTATCCTATGCCCGTACGGGCCTGGCCAAGTCTGGTCGGGGCGGGTTCAATGTCACTGCCCCCATGTCGCTCGGGGCCCATGCGGTGAAGCACGCTGTGGCGCGCTCGGGCGTCGAGCTCGACTTCGTCGAAGACTGCTACATGGGCAACAATGCCCACTCCGCGCCGAATATCGGCCGTCAGGTGGCCCTGCTGGCCGGCATGCCGGTGACCACGGCGGGCGTCTCCGTCAACCGCTTCTGCTCCTCCGGCCTGCAGACCATCGCCATGGCCGCCAACCACATCCGTGGTGACGGGGCTGACTGCGTCGTCGCCGGTGGCGTCGAGAGCATCTCCATCGGCGGTGGCCCCCTGCCTCGCGAAGCCATCGATCCGGACCTTCTGAAGGTCGCCCCGGCCATCTTTATGGCCATGATCGACACCGCCGACATCGTGGCCGAGCGCTATAAGGTCAGCCGCGAATCCCAGGACGAGTTCTCCCTGGAATCCCAGCGCCGCATGGCCGCTGCCCAGGCTGCCAACCTCTTTGCGGACGAAATCGTCCCGATGAGCACCAAGATGAAGGTGGTCAACAAGGAGACCAAGGAAGAGAGCCTGGTCGACTATGTGGTGGACCGCGACGAGTGCAATCGTCCCGACACCACCCTGGAAGGCTTGGCCAAGCTCGCCCCCGTCAAGGGCGAAGGCAAGTGGGTCACCGCCGGCAATGCCAGCCAGCTGTCCGACGGTGCCGCCGCCGTGGTGATCATGGAAGCCAAGGAAGCCGAACGTCGCGGCCTTGAACCCCTCGGCCGTTTCGTGTCCTGGGCCGTCGCCGGCTGCGAGCCTGACGAAATGGGCATTGGCCCGGTCTTCGCCATCCCCAAGCTGCTGAAGCGTCAGGGCCTGACCGTGGACGATATCGACCTGTGGGAACTGAACGAGGCCTTCGCCTCCCAGTGCCTCTATGCCCGTGACCGTCTTGGCATCGATCCCGCCAAGTACAACGTCAATGGCGGCTCCATCGCCATCGGCCACCCCTTCGGCATGACGGGCGCACGCCTGACCGGCCACATCCTCCAGGAAGGCAAGCGTCGCGGTGCCAAATGGGGCGTCGTGACCATGTGCATCGGCGGTGGCCAGGGCGGCGCGGGCCTGTTCGAAATCTATAGCTAAGGCGTTTAGAGGCCCTGATCCCCGCGGGTCAGGGCCTCGACCTCGGCCAGGCTCAGCCCGGCCTCCAGCAGGACCTCCCGGGTAT
>CAIYZB010000208.1 GCA_903930545.1 uncultured Alphaproteobacteria bacterium | reverse complement strand
TAAAACAAAGCAACGCTTCGATTTTTTTCTTTAGTTTATTTGAATTCATCATTATTTTCTATTTACTATAGTCATTATCGTATTGGTTTAATGGGAAAAAAGAAAAGGGCCGCGACACTTGCGTGTCGCGGCCCCGTTCCTGGTCTCGATGTCTTGAGGCCGCTTATTGCGGCATCGCGGTTCCAATTTTGGTGAAGGTGCCGGAGATCTTGGTCGACAGGGTGTTCATGGCGGTGATGAGAACAACCGCGATCAGGGCAGCGATCAGACCATATTCAATGGCCGTGGCACCGGATTCGTCCTTCAGGAAGCGCGTGACGATCTTGGACATGTTTCTGTTCCTTGTTTTCTCTGCGAGCAGTTCGTTCAGGGATCAAGCCGTTCCGACCTGCTCGCCCCGAATTGCAGGGACACATTGCCGCACCGCGCTTAATGGCCAGTAAATTCCACAGTATTCGCCAGATTTTTCTATGGTTTACTTGAATTTACTATTATCATTCATTAACCATGAGGCCCCCGGGAGGCCCGATCCGGCGATTTTACATAATGATTCTCGCGCGCGCGTGAGGGGCTGGTTTTTCAGGCTTTCTTGACCATTCCAGCCCCAATCTGGGGTCAGGATTTTTTGGAAGCTCCCCATGCGCCGTGCCCTGTTGTCTGCCGCTCTTCTGGCCCAGCTTGCCCTGGCCACCCCGTCACTGGCGGCGGAAGGCTATTCGGTGACCATCGACCAGAGCAGCCACATCACCATTCCGGCCGGGGCGCGGGATATCCTGATCGGAAATCCGGCCATTGCCGATGTCAGCGTGATCGATAATCGCAACCTGGTCCTTCTGGGGCGGGGCTACGGGGTAACCAATCTCCTGGTCCTTGATGGCCGCGGCCGCACCCTGGTGGATCGTCAGGTGGTGGTGTCTGCCCCCGATGCGGGCCAGGTGCGCTTCGTCCGCGGCGGCAAGGGCGGGGCCGAGATGGCCACCTATGCCTGTGCCCCCGCCTGCCAGCGCACCCCCATGCCCGGGGAACCCAACGAAGCCTTCAACGACTATGCCGGGCCTTACACAGCCTATGCCACCCGCGGCAAGAGCGCCGGCACCCCGACCACTGTGGTCACCGGGCCATAAACCTGGGATTCAGCAGATCGTCCTATCCTGGCGAGGTCACCCAGAGGACGCCATGACGCGCCGCCCGATCCACATCCTCGCCCACCTGCGCCGGTTCGCCCGCGCGCGCCGTGGCGCGACGGCCATCGAATTTTCGATCATCGCCCTGCCCTTCTGCGCCCTGATGTTCGGGGCCATCGAGTTGGGCCTGGTCTTCATGGCCTCGACGACCCTGGAATTCGCCACTGATGCGGCCGCAAGAAAGGTCCGGACCGGCCAGTTCCAGACCAGCGGGGCCACAACCAAGGGCAATTTCAAGTCGGCTGTCTGCAACAATATGAGCTGGCTGTCCGGCCCTTGCGCCTCAAAGCTGACGGTGGATGTCCAGACCTTCGCCAATTTCACCGGGGCAGCCGGAAACAACCCCGCCAATCCCACCCTGTTCAACCCGGCCGCCACCTGCTTCACCACCGGCCAGCCGGGGGACATCGTCCTGGTGCGCACCTATTATGAGTGGGACCTCTATACCCCCCTGCTCAATGTCGGCCTGCAGAACATGGGGGCCGCCAGCAACAAGCGCCTGATCAGTTCAGCCACCAGCTTCCGCAACGAGCCCTATTCGACCCAGAGCCCGGTGGGGGCGAAATGCAACTGATCAAGGACC
>CAIYZB010000207.1 GCA_903930545.1 uncultured Alphaproteobacteria bacterium | reverse complement strand
TGTCCTTGCAATACGATGTACGGATTGGCCCAATCGCCTGATGACAAGGGGTCGTCCCGATCGCAGCCTGCGACGAGGATCCCCACAGGGAGGCTGGCCATGAGTGACGGTTCCATCGATCTTTCCAGGGATGCCCGGGCCCAGGCCTATGCCGAGCCCCTCGACACCCTCAATCCGGCCCAGCCCGAGCTGTTCACCGAAGACGCCATGTGGCCCTATTTCGAGCGCCTGCGCCGCGAGGACCCCGTCCACTTTACCGCCGACAGCGCCTATGGCCCCTTCTGGTCGGTGACCCGTTACAACGACATCATGACCGTGGACACCAACCATCAGGTCTTCTCCTCGGCGGACGGCATCACCCTGGTGAGCCTGGAGGCCAAGGCTCAGTCAGCTGGCCGCCCCGCCCGGCCCAGCTTCATCTCCATGGACCCGCCCAAGCACGATGAGCAGCGCAAGGCGGTGAGCCCCGTGGTGGCACCCCACAATCTCCAGCGCATGGGCCCCATCATCCGCGAACGGGCCGGGGCCATCCTGGACTCCCTGCCCATCGGTCAGGAATTTGACTGGGTGGACCTGGTCTCCAAGGAACTGACGGCCATGACCCTGGCCACCCTGTTCGACTTTCCCTTCGAACAGCGCCGCAAGCTGACCCATTGGTCTGACGTCATGACCAATGCCCCTGGCCATGGTCCCGTGACCAGCTGGGAACAGAAGCGCGACGAGATCGGCGAATGCTTCGATGCCTTTACCGGCCTATGGAACGAGCGGATCAATGCCCCTGCCCAGTTCGACCTGATCTCCATGCTGGCCCATGCCGAGGCCACCCGCGACATGGACATCCATACCTTCCACGGCAATGTCGCCCTGCTGATCATCGGCGGCAATGACACCACCCGGAACACCATCTCCGGCTCCATCTATGCCCTGAACAAGAACCCGGCCCAGTATGACAAGCTGCGCGCCGACCCGAGCCTGATCCCCTCCATGGTCTCCGAGACCATCCGCTGGCAGACGCCTCTGGCCCATATGGCCCGCACCGCCACCGAGGACTTCGAGCTTGGCGGCAAGATGATCAAGAAGGGCGATCGGGTGGCCATGTGGTACGTCTCGGGCAACCGCGACGACGAGGTCATTGCCAATCCCAATGACTACATCATCGACCGCGAGCGTCCCCGCCAGCACCTGTCCTTCGGCTTCGGCGTCCATCGCTGCGTCGGCAATCGCCTGGCAGAACTGCAGCTGACCATCATCTGGGAAGAGATCCTCAAGCGCTTCCCCACCGTCCAGGTGGTGGGCGAGCCCCTGCGGACCCATTCGGTCTTTGTGAAGGGCTACGAGACCCTGCCGGTGATCATCCCGACCCGGAACTGATGCGGAGCGGCGGAGGGCGTCTTTACCCTCCGCCCCCTTCGGTCTATGCCCGCGCCGAAGGAGCCGCCCCATGATCCCCCGTTATGCCCGCAAGGAAGCCGCCGAGATCTGGGATCCCCAGACCCGCTTCAAGATCATGTTCGAGATCGAGGCCCACGCCGCCGACAAGATGGCAGAGCTGGGCGTCATCCCCGCAGAAGCGGCCCGGACCATCTGGGAAAAGGGCGGTGGGGCCACTTTCGACGTCGAGCGCATTGACGCCATCGAGCGCGAAGTGAAGCACGATGTCATTGCCTTCCTGACCCATGTCACCGAGATCGTCGGGCCGGAGGCGCGGTTCCTGCACCAGGGCATGACCTCCTCGGACGTCAATGACACCACCCTGGCTGTCCAGCTCTGCCGCGCCACTGATCTGTTGATCGAGGATGTGGACCTGGTCCTGGCCGCCCTGAAGCGCCGGGCCTTTGAGCACCGCATGACCCCCTGCGTCGGCCGCAGCCACGCCATCCATGCCGAGCCCACCACCTTTGGCCTGAAACTGGCCGGCCACTATGCCGAGTTCCAGCGCGCCAAGGAGCGCCTGGCCATGGCCAAGTTCGAGATTGCCACCTGCGCCATTTCCGGGGCCGTCGGCACCTTCGCCAATGTCGCCCCCGAGGTTGAGGCCTATGTGGCCGAAAAGATGGGTCTGGCCGTGGAGCCCGTCTCCACTCAGGTCATCCCGCGGGACCGCCATGCCGCCTATTTCGCGGGTCTGGCCGTCGTCGCCTCCTCCATCGAGCGTCTGGCAGTGGAGATCCGCCACCTGCAGCGCACCGAGGTCCTGGAAGCCGAAGAACCCTTCGAGGTCGGCCAGAAGGGCTCCTCAGCCATGCCCCACAAGCGCAACCCGATCCTGACGGAAAACCTCACCGGCCTGGCCCGGCTGGTGCGAAGCGCCGTGGTCCCGGCCCTGGAGAACGTCGCCCTCTGGCACGAGCGCGACATCTCCCACTCCAGCGTCGAGCGCGGTATCGCCCCTGACACCACCATCCACCTCGACTTCGCCCTGCGCCGTCTGGCCAGCGTGATGGAACGCCTGGTGGTCTATCCGGAAAACATGGCCCGCAACCTGGATCGCCTGGGGGGCCTCGTCCATTCCCAGCGGGTCCTGCTTGCCCTGACGCAAAAAGGCATGTCGCGAGAGGCCTCCTATGCAGCGGTCCAGCGCAATGCCATGAAGGTCTGGCGTGGTGAGGGCAATTTCCTCGACTTCCTGGTGGCTGATCCGGAAGTGACCCTGAGCGCCGAGGAGCTCTCGGAGTTCTTCGACCTGGGCTATCATTTCAAGAATGTCGACGTGGTCTTCGCCCGGGTCTTCGGGGATTAGGACCAGCCACCGGAGGCCTTGACGTCCCCAGCGTCAGGGCATTCCTCCTGTCCTAAGACAAGAGGAGACTCCCGATGGACGCCACCGCCATGAACGCCCTGCTCGCCAAGCAGAAGGCCGCCCACCTGCGCGATGGTGCGCCCAGCGCCGAGGCCCGAATCGACCGGCTGGATCGCTGCATTCGCATCCTGGTGGACAATCGCGAGGCCATCGAGGAGGCCCTCAATACCGATTTCGGTTCCCGCTCGCGGGAGGCCACGGCCTTTACCGACATCTCGGCCTCCATCGGCCCCCTGAAGCACGCCAAGGAAAACCTGCGCTCCTGGATGAAGACCGAAAAGCGCAAGCCCAGCCCGGCCATTCTCGGCCTGTTCGGGGCCAAGGCCGAGGTCCGCTTCCAGCCCAAGGGCGTCGTGGGCGTGATC
>CAIYZB010000206.1 GCA_903930545.1 uncultured Alphaproteobacteria bacterium | reverse complement strand
GCCTTGCCGAATGGGCCGAGGATATCGGGGCCTGCCGCCCTGTCCTTGACCGCTCCACCACCTTCGAGGCCGAGGCCGCCCGCCATCCGGTGGTGGAATCCGCCGTGCGAAGGGCCGGGGAGGCCTTTACCCCCAATGACTGCCGCCTGGACGGGGCCGGGGTCACCGGCGCGCGTCTGTCCCTGGTCACCGGCCCAAACATGGCGGGCAAGTCCACCTTCCTGCGCCAGAACGCCCTTCTGGCCATCCTCGCCCAGGCCGGATGCTATGTCCCGGCACGGGGATTGAAGCTGGGGGTCGTGGACCGGCTGTTTTCCCGCGTCGGCGCTGGCGATGATCTGGCCCGGGGCCGTTCGACCTTCATGGCCGAGATGGTGGAGACCGCCGCCATCCTGACCCAGGCCACGCCGCGATCCCTGGTGATCCTGGACGAGATCGGCCGGGGCACGGCCACCTATGACGGTCTGGCCATTGCCTGGGCCTGTGCCGAGGCCCTGCATGAGGTCAATCGCTGCCGGGGCCTGTTTGCCACCCACTATCACGAGCTGGCCGTGCTCGAGGGCCGCCTCGCCCACGTCTCCAACCTCTCGCTCAAGGCCAAGGAGTGGAACGGCGACCTGATCTTCCTGCACGAGGCGGGTCCCGGTCCGGCGGACCGCTCCTACGGGGTCCAGGTGGCCAAGCTGGCAGGTGTGCCGCCGGCCGTGGTGGTCCGGGCGAGGGAGGTGCTGGAGCGCCTCGAGCGGGAGGCCGGAGCCCCCGCCCATCTCGATGACCTGCCCCTGTTTGCGGCCACGGCCCCTGCCCCCGTGACCCAGGGCCCAAGCGCGGCAGAAGAGGCCCTGCGCGGCCTCGATCCCGACAGCATGAGCCCCCGGGAGGCCATGGAGGCCCTCTATCGTCTCAAGGGCCTGCTTTGACCCTCAAGGCCCTGATGGTGGATGTGGACGGGGTCGTGGTGGTGCGCCCTGCTGATCCCGCCAGACGATCCTGGGCCTGGAACCTTGAAGCCAATCTGGGGCTTTCCCTGAACCAGCTTCAGGACCGCTTCTTTGCCGTGCACTGGTCTGATGTGGTCCATGGACGGGCCGATCTGCACGAGCGTCTGGGCCTTGTCCTGGCGGAGATCGCGCCGGGGGTCAGCAGCCAGACCCTGGCGGACTACTGGTTCGACCAGGACTCCCTTCTCGACCAGACCCTGCTTGCGGACCTGAAAGCCCTCGGCAATCAGGGGTTCGAGCTGCATCTGGCCACGGTCCAGGAACACTACAGGGCGCGGTATCTGATGCAGGACCTGGGGCTGGGTCAGGTCTTTCGGGCCATCCACTATGCGGCGGACTATGGCCTGTCCAAGCCGGACCCCGCCTTTTTCCGGGCGGTGGTGGACCGGACCGGGCACGAGCCACAGGCCCTGCTGCTGATCGATGACAGCCTGAAAAATGTGGAGTCTGCCCGAGCAAGCGGCTGGCAGGCCTTGCACTGGGACGGGTCTACGCGACTGGCTGACGCCCTGGATGCTGCAGGGATTGCGATCTGACCCTGACGCCAGCCCACGGATCAGCCTATATCTGAGCCATGCCGCCTCGCCTTCGCCCGACCCGCCTGGAATATGTTGTCGATGGGGT
>CAIYZB010000205.1 GCA_903930545.1 uncultured Alphaproteobacteria bacterium | reverse complement strand
CTGGCCGCCCTCGATGCGGAGGCCCTGAAAGGTGCACGGATCGGGGTCTTGAGGGCCAATGGTGGTCAGCATCTGGCCACGGACAAGGTCTTTGCCGAGGCCCTGGCCGCCCTGACCGCTGCGGGGGCCGTTCTGGTGGAGGTCAAATCCCCCAATGAGGCGGCCGTCCGGGCCGCCGAGGACCTGATCCTGCGCACAGAGTTCAAGGCCGGGGTGAGCGCCTATCTGGCTTCCACCGATCCGGCGAAGGTGCCGTCTCGAAATCTGGCCGACCTGATCGCTTTCAACTCGGCCCATGCCGAGGCGGAAATGCCCCTGTTTGCCCAGGAGATCTTTCTGGCCTCCCAGGCGACCCCGGGACTGGATGATGCCACCTATCTGAAGGCCCGGGCGGAGGCTAAGCGTCTGGCGGGGCCTGAAGGCATCGACCAGATGCTGAAGGACAACGATGTCATCGCCCTGGTTTCGTCCTCCGGGGGTCCGCCATCCCTTGTGGATCCTGTGAACGGGTCGCGCGGCTACAGTTCACCCTCAACCCTGCCAGCTGTGTCGGGATATCCGCACCTGACTGTGCCCATGGGCTATGTCAGCGGTCTGCCAGTGGGGATTTCATTTATCGGCACGGCCTGGTCAGAGGCACGACTGCTGGGCCTGGGCTATGCCTATGAACAGGCAACCAGGGCCCGCAAGGCCCCCACCTATCCCAAGGGGCTCATCGAACGTCCGGAGGTTGCCGCTGCCTATGACCGGCCGCGACCCTGATCTCACTTCGGCCGGATGACCTCGATGGGCGGCGGCGGGGGGATGACCCGCGTCGGGCTGGGCACCGAGGGCTTGGGGCTGGGCGGCGGGGCCGACATGGCGCAGGCCGAGACCCCCAGCAGGCTGGCCACGGCCAGGACCTGAAGGACGCGGCGGATCAGCAAGACAGGACCCCTGCCCCGATCATGCCGTCCTTGGCCGCCAGGGGCGCGATAACCGCATTGCCCACCGACAGGCCGACACCGGCAAAGTCACGGCCGACGGCGATTGTGGGGCCGAGGCCGACCATATTGCCCCGGGTGCCGGCAAACAGGCCGAGGCCCATCTTGAAGCAGTCGTTTTCACGCTGGAGCGAGCCATCCCCGTCCATCCGCCAGGTCTGGCCGGTCTTGCCGTCAAAGCCGGTGAGGACAGCGCTGTCGCCCTGAGGCCGCAGGGAATAGGCATCCCCGCCCGGGGTGCCATCGACCGTGCAGAGATCCGGCGTGCCGTGCTGGCTCAGGTCGCCATTCATCTGGGTCGCTGAGCGGGTGCGGGCATTATAGGCGGTGATGTTGGTGCGGTTGCCCTGGTCCACAAAGACCTGGGTCCCGGAGCGGGAGTCATAGGTCATGATGTCCGGCGCCTGACCGGTCAGGGACGACTGGCCACAGGCCTGAGGCGGACGCGGCGGACCGGCCTGGGCCAGGGCCTGGGTCGGAACGGTCCAGACCCCCGACATAAGGGTTGCAGCCACAGCCAGAATGGCCGGGGTCTTGCGGGGCGCACTCGTCATTTCGAGGGTCCTCCTTTAGGGCCAGCAGGGGGTGTCGATTTGGCCGCAGGACCACCCGCGAGGGGCGGCGGTTCATTGGCGGCCGAGGCAGCCTCATCTGCATCCTGGTCGAGGGATGAGCGCAGACTGTCATAGGTGGGCAGGGTCGGGTCCTCGGCGCTGCCGCCGAGGGCAGCGGCCTCGAACCAGGGACGGCAGGTCAGGGCACCTTCAAAGAAGCCTGTCTTCAGGGCCGCACAGCCGGACTTGGCCGCATAGACCACATTGTCCACGGAGCGCACCTGGGCCCCGCGCTCGGCATAGATGCCAGAGCGCATGACGCCCTTGATCTCGGACCGCGAGATGAAGGTGGTGCCCGAAGCGGCATAGAGCCCGACCTCGCCGGCCTGAAGGCTGGCCTGGCTGACGCGGGTGGAGGGTCCCTCGACGATCAGGGCCCAGTCGGCCCCATTGATCCTGGGCGAGCGCAGATTGATTTCCCCGGCCCCGGAGACATAGACCCCGCGGGAGAAGCCGGTCACGGCCAGGCCCTGGATATCGATCAGCTGATTGGCCCCCACATCGGCGACCACCAGACCGGCGGAGCTGGCCGAACGGCGCGAGCCCGTCCAGTCATCGAGGCGCACCAGGGTGAGGTTACGCATGGAGGAGTCTTCGGTGGTCGTGACCTTCAGGCCTGCGACCGCGGCTCCGATGGTCACCGTGTCGAGCTTCAGGCGCCCCTGAAGGACAACCGCAGGCTCAAGGCTGCGCGACACGATCTGGCTGCCTACCAGATTGAGGCGGCTGTCCCCCACAAGGGTGATGGCGCTGCCGTCCCCGGAATAGGCGATATCGCTCTCGATCACCGTCAGATCGACGTCCTGGCCCTGGATACAGGGGGCGCGTTCGCCCTCGGCCTGGCCAATGCTGAGGCCCCGGATCGCCACCCAGATGCGGGGTGCCAGCCTCAGGCAGGGCTGGCCGGAAGGGGCCACAAGCAGGGGCTGGCCAAAGCGCAGCATGACATTGGGATCGGCCTCGATCCGGGCCGGGCGGTTGATGGCCACTGATTCGCGGCAGGCCTGACCGGTGGTCGAGGTCAGGGTGATGGTCACCCCATCATAATTGCCGGCAATGGCCTGACTGATCTCTCCCGGCCGCGCATAAGCGCAGTCGATATAGGTCGGCGGTGGCTTAAGCGGCTTGGGCTCGGTTGAGCGATGGCTCCTCGGCTTTGCCCGGCAGCGGGTCCCGATGGTTGGATCCGTCAGACCGCCGAAACAGGGGCGGATCTGGGCATCGATCTGGGCATCGGGAAAGGCCTGAGCCGGACTGGCACCGAAGAGGCCGATGGCCAGCAGGCCGAAGGCCGCAGCGACCAGACCTGCCATAAGGGTGCGGGGCATCGCGATCACCGGAAGTCCCTTTCCTGAGATTGGCGCGGCGACCGGGCCACCTGGGCCAGCAGTTCCCGCAGGCGCTGGACCGAAGGCTTGAAGCCGGAGAGCGCCCCGTCGATCTGGTAGACAACGGCTGTTGCCTTGTCCTGATCCGCCACCCCGGAGACCCCGAGAGAGAAGTAGGTGGACATGGCATACCTGGCTTCCGGGCTGCCCTGGCGCTCGGCCTCGGCGAACCAGTAGAAGGCCCGGGCATAGTCACGGGGAACACCGACGCCTTCGGCATACATGACCGCCAGGACCAGCTGGGCCCGGGGCGAACCATTGACCGCGGCATACTGGATGATCCGCACCCGCTCGAGTGGCGTGAGCACGCCGGTAGCCGGACGGCCGATCGAAGCCTGGAAGGCCTGGACCGCCGAAGGATCCAGCTTCTTTTCGTCCGCGATCGGTTCAGGGATGACCCGCAGATAGGCCAGGGCGGTACCCAGATGCTGGAAGGGCAGTTCGCTCAGACGCCCCAGGGCGATGGAGCCCTGCTCGCCGACTGACTGGGCTTCATCCGAATGGGGAACCCCGGAATCCGGGGCTTCAGGAGGATAGAACTCATAAGGGGCCACCCAGCGTCTGGCCTTGGCCTCTGCATCAGAACTTAGGGCGGCGCGATCGGTGGAGGACTTCTCGAAGTCCTTCAGCATGACATAGCCCGCGACGTCTCCGGCCTGGGCGGCCAGATAGTTGTAGAGATAGACGTCCACGTCATTGCGCGTGAACAGGGTGGCAGCGGCCGGCGGCTTGACCTTGTTCAGGTCCTTAGCGGCCACAGGCGAACCATCCTTGGGATCTCCAAAAGGTCCGAAGCCGGTGTCATGGAGGCGAGCCAGGGTGCGGAACCCGGAAGCGCCCTGGGTGGACAGGACATAGATGACCCGGTCGCGGACTTCCTGGCGCTCGTCAGAGCTCATCCGGTCCAGCAGCTTGTCGAGGACCGCATAGGCTCCGTCGCGCTCGGCGCTGCGGCAGTCCTTCAGCTTCCCGCCAGCCCCGCCGCGCTGGCCGCCCTTAGAGTCGGAGCCGGCAATGATTGGGGCATAGCCATCGGGATTGGACAGGGCGAGCTCGTACCAGACGGCGGCCTCGACCGGATCATCCAGACTCTTGGCCCGGGCATCGCCACGGGTGTAGCGCCGCGCCAGATCCAGCTGGGCGAAGAAGTCGCCCTGGAAGGCCTGACGACGCAGGCGGCGGATTTCCTGTTCCTGGGCATTGAACTGGGGCTGGAAACCAATGGCCGGCTGGGGCCTGGGGCACATCAGCCCTCCCAGGGGCACGCCGCCGCCGCCGCCGCCGCCAAGCAGCTTGAAAATCAAAATGGCAGCAAGAATGAGACCGGCCACAACAAGGCCAGCCCAGACGAACCTCAAAGGGGACTCGGGCCTGAGGGGGGACACGGGCTCGAGCTCGGTATCATAGTCCGGTCTCAAGCGGTCCTCCGTGTCGTTAACCATAGGTTACATTCGTCACTAGCGACAGGCTGAAGCAGCCTGTCAAGCTTACTCGGCTCTGGGGAGAGAGTTGCGGCCCGCACATGACGGTAACCTGAACAGACCGGCAGCTACCCCCCTGCCGATCCGTTCCTTAATCTCACGATTCCGGGTTTTGCGGGCCCAATCCGCCGAAATCCCCGAAACGCGGGTTAACCATGAAAAAAGGGCTGGCAATGCAGCCAGCCCTTTCCCCTCTGAGGCGATTTTGAACAGCCTTAACGCCCCGAGGGCATGTCCTTGAAGGCAACATCCTTGTCGACCCGGATATCGCCGGGCAGGCCCAGCACACGCTCGGCGATGATGTTGCGAAGGATCTCGTCGGTGCCACCGGCGATTCGCAGGCCCGGGGCAAACATGACCGAGGACTGGAAGGCCCCGCTCAAGCTGGCCAGTTCCGGGTCCGAGATCAGGCCATACTGATCCAGCATCTCGATGGCCGAATTGCCCAGCTCCTGCATCTGGACGGCAGAGATGATCTTGCCGATGGAGCTCTCCGGCCCGGGGGTCTGACCCCGGGACAGGGCGGTCATGGTGCGATTGCGGGTGTGCTGCAGACCTTCGGCCTGGACATACCAGTCTGCCAGCTTCTCCCGCAGGGCCGAGTCCTGGAGGGCCGAGGCCCCGTCCATGCCGGGGGTGTTGCGGGCGGCTTCCATGAACTGGGACCAGCCAGCGCCGGTGGCTCCGCCCACGGCGAGGCGTTCGTTCATCAGGGTGACCAGGGAGACCTTCCAGCCATCGCCGACCCCGCCCAGACGCTGGGCGTCCTTGACCCGGACGTCGGTAAAGAAGACTTCGTTGAAGCCGGAGCCGCCGGACATCTGGTGGATCGGTTTCACCTCGACGCCGGGGGCCTTCATGTCGATCCAGAACATGGTCAGGCCCTTGTGCTTGGGCACATCGGGATTGGTCCGCACGATCACGATGCCGAAGTCGGAGAACTGGGCGCCGGTGGTCCAGACCTTCTGACCATTGATGATCCAGTCGCCTGACCCGTCGGGGGCCTGTTCGGCCCGGGTGCGGGTGGCGGCCACATCGGACCCGCCTGACGGTTCAGAGAAGAGCTGGCACCAGATTTCCTCGCCACGAATGGCCGGACCAGCAAAGCGTTCCTTGGTCGCGGCATCGGCGAAGTTCATCACCGTGGGCACGCACATGCCCAGACCGATCTGGTAGGGATTGGGCGGGATGGGATAGTGGGCTTCTTCCTGACCGAAGATCACATTGTGGATCGGCGTGCCGCCCTGACCGCCCCATTCCTTGGGCCAGGTGATGCAGGCATAGCCGGCCGCCGCCTTGGTGGCCTGCCAGGCCCGCGAGGCGGGCATGGTGTCATTGCCTTCGGGATCGCTACCGGCAGCGCGGGTCTTGGGGGCATTGGCCTCCAGCCAGGTGCGGACCTGGGCGCGATAGGCGGCTTCTTCTGGGGTGTCGTTGAAGTCCATGGTGGCAAGATCCCTTAGGCCGCGTTGCGGCGTTCGAGGTGACTGACGAGGCGTTCCTTCCAGACCCGGGGCGCGCCTGCCACCAGGCTGAGTTGACGGGAGCGGCGATAGAAGAGGTGGCAGTCCATTTCCCAGGTGAAGCCGATGCCCCCATGGGTCTGGATGTTTTCCTTGGAGGCGTACCAGAAGGCCTCCGAGGCTGCGATCCGCGCCGCACTGGCGGCGATCGGCATTTCCGGGGCATTGGTATTAAGGGCCCAGGCTCCGTAATAGGCATTGGAGCGGGCCAGCTCGTTCTTCACATACATGTCGGCCAGCTTGTGCTTGATCGCCTGATAGGAGGCGATAACCCGACCGAAGGCATAGCGCTCCATGGCATAGTCCTTGGCGAACTCCAGGCAGCGATCGGCCCCGCCGCACTGTTCGAAGGATAGCAGGATCGCCGCACGGTCCAGGACCTGTTCCACAAGAGCCACGCCTTCCCCCGCCTCGCCCAGACGCCGGACGGGCGTATTGGCAAAGGTCAGACGGGCCGCATCGCGGGTGGGGTCCAGGGTCTTCAGGGTGTCGCGGGTGACCGAGGCATCGGTCAGATCCACAAGGAACAGGCCAGGCTTGCCGTTTTCCCGGGCAAGGACCAGGCCGACATGGGCAATGGCCCCGTCGGTCACGGGGATCTTCACCCCGGTGAGCTTGCCGTCAGTGACCGTGGCCTGAAGGTTGGAAGCCGTGGTGACGCCGGGCCCCTCGGAGGTTGCCAGGCACCCGATGATGTCACCGGCAGCGATCCCGGGGAGAAGCTCGGCCTTCTGGGCCTCGGTCCCGGCCAGCATCACAGCCTCGGCCAGCATATAGACCGTGGAGGCAAAGGGGATCGGTGCCACGGCGCGACCCAGTTCCTCAGCGATCACGCAGAGCTCCAGGTGTCCCAGACCGAGGCCGCCATGTTCCTCGGGGATTGCGGCCCCGAGCCAGCCCTGGGCGGCGACGGCCTTCCAGAGCTTGGCGTCATAGCCCTGGGCGTCATCTTCGAGCACCGCGCGGGCTGCTGCCGTAGGGCAATTGGCCTCAAGGAACTTGCGCGCCTCGCCCTTCAGAAATTTCTGGTCATCCGAAAAGTCAAAATTCATGCCGTTTCATCCCACCGAGCTGCAGCCTGGCGGCCGCTTTGGGCGACAACATACGCAGCTTGCGCCCGGAGGAAAGATTGACCTCGCGTCAAGAATTTCAGTGTCTTATGGCGGCCTTGGGTCCGGGTGCAAAAAGGCGCAGGCATGGCAAAGGCAATTTTCCAGAAAAACCAGCGTGTCTGGGTCGAAAGTGTCGGGGCCTGGGCCGTTGTCGACAAGATTGTGCCCATCTGGGCCAAGGGCTTCGATGAGCCCGTCCGGGTCACCTATGATGTGGGTCTTGGCCGCGATTTCCAGGCCCATGAGCTGCGTGGGGAGCAGGACAGCGGCGACATGCTGGAAGAGGACGGTGTCCGCTGGCGGCTGCTGAGGGCCCGCAACAAGTGGCAGGATCCGGAAAGCTGCCGCCATCACCCCTATCCCGGCAGCTATCCGGTGGTGGTCACCGACGCCAATGACTGGGGGGGCTGGCGAACCCCGGGTGCAGAATATGACCGCGACCCTCACAAGATCGAGTTCCAGGCCAGGCTGATTGCCTCATCCCCTCGGCTCCTGAACCTTGGACGCAGGCTGATCGCCTATATGGAAGAGGCCCCGGGGGCGGCCCCAGAGCTTCAGCAGCTGGCCAATGAGCTGACCAGGATCGAGGATTTCCTCAAGGACATTCCTGAGGCCGTGGAAGTGGGCCCCACCGATCGGGAGAGCGACGCGGCCTGAGCCGCATCGCCACCCCTCTCGGATCAGAACTTGTAGCCGACGCCAGCGGAGATGACCCACGGATCGAGCTTAACCGTGGACTTCAGAGTGCCGCCATTGATGTTGGCCTTGGTCTCGAAGAAGACCTTCTTGACGTCCAGATTGATGCTGTACTTGCCAGAGGTCGCGATATCGACGCCGGCCTGCAGGGCATAGCCGAAGCCGTCCTTCAGCTTCACCTTGAAGCCGTTCAGATCCTTGTCGCCGTAGAAGATCATGTAGTTCACGCCGGCACCCACATAGGGACTGACCTTGGCGGCCGGGGCGAAGTGATACTGCAGGGCCACGACCGGCGGCAGGACCCAGGTCTCATGAACCTTCACATTGGTCCCGGGGCCGGTGGCCTTGACAGTATGGTGGGACGTGCCGAGCGTGACGTCGACGGCGACATTGTCGGTGAAGAAATAGCTGATGCCAACGGTCGGCACGACGCTGTCATTGACGTCGGCATTTAGGGTGGTGTCGACGCCCGCTGCGGTCAGGATCGAGTCCCCGGCCTTCGGGGACACATCGGTCAGGCGCACGTTGAGCATCACGGTGCCCGCGGTCTTGGGCTGGAATTCCTGGGCCTGGGCAGCGCCAGCCAGAGCGCCAGAGGCCAGGGTCAGGGCCGCACCAGCGGCGAGCAGATTACGAAGCTTGGTCATTTTCGATCCCCTTCAGTTCGCGGCCCTCGCCGCGTTGGGATGATCAGTCTGCCTGTTCTGACTCCATGACCTTGATCTCGCTCAAACAGCCGTTTGAAAGATGCGGCCCCCTCAGTCGGCTTCGCTCCAATCTAGTTCCTCCCCCCTGGGGGAGGTGGCACGCGTAGCGTGACGGAGGGGGCTCGCGCTGGGGACCAAAACTCCCTAACTCTAGGCCATGCGCACAGACACTCCCCAGCCCATCCAGCTGACCGACTATCGCCCCCCGGCCTTTCTCATCGAGACCGTCCATCTGGACTTCGATCTGGCCGCCAACACCACCCGGGTAAAGGCCCGCCTGGCGGTTCGCCGCAATGGCGACCATGCCGAGGCCCTGGTGCTGAACGGCGAGCGGCTCAAGCCGATATCGGTCACCCTGGACGGCCGCCTCCTGGGGTCTGACGCCTATCAGACCGATGCGGAGTTCTTGACCGTTCCCGGCGTGCCGGACAGCTTTGTCCTGGAGACCGAGGTCGAGATCGACCCGGAAAACAACAAGGCCCTGGACGGCCTCTACATGTCCGGCGGACGGTTCTGCACCCAGTGCGAATCCGAGGGCTTCCGCAAGATCACCTGGTATCCGGATCGCCCTGATGTCCTGTCGCGCTTCACCGTGCGGATGGAGGCCGACAAACGCTTCCACCACCTGCTGTCCAACGGCAATCTGATGGAAAGCGGCGTCCTGCCCGGGGGGCGGCACTATGCCGTCTGGAACGACCCCTTCCCCAAGCCCAGCTATCTCTTCGCCCTCGTGGCCGGGGAACTGGACGTCCTGGAAGACAAGCTCGTCACCATGAGCGGCCGCACAGTGGATCTGAGGATCTATGTCGACCCCGGCATGGTGGGGCGGGTCTCCTACGCCATGGATGCCCTGAAGCGCTCCATGGTCTGGGACGAACAGACCTTTGGTCGGGAATATGACCTCGACCTGTTCATGATCGTGGCCGTGCGGGACTTCAATTTCGGAGCCATGGAGAACAAGGGGCTGAACATCTTCAATGCCTCCCTCCTGCTGGCCGATCCCGAGACAGCCACCGACATGGACTATGAGCGCATCGAAAGCGTCGTGGCCCACGAGTATTTCCACAACTGGACCGGTAACCGCATCACCTGCCGTGACTGGTTCCAGCTGTGCCTGAAGGAAGGCCTGACGGTCTTCCGCGACCAGAGCTTCTCCGGCGACATGCGCGGCCATGCGGTCCAGAGGATCAAGGACGTCAGGGCCTTGAGGGCCCGGCAATTTGCCGAGGACCAGGGGCCGATGTCCCACCCGGTGCGGCCGTCCAGCTATCTGAAGATCGACAACTTCTACACGGCGACGATCTACGAAAAGGGTGCGGAGGTGATCCGCATGCTCAAGACCATTATCGGCGACCAGGACTTCCGCCGCGGGATGGATCTCTATTTCGACCGCTGGGACGGCCATGCCACAACGGTGGAGGCCTTCATCGAGTGTTTCGCCGAGGTTTCCGGCCGGGACCTGAGCGATTTCTTCGCCTGGTATGAGCAGGCCGGCACCCCCAGCGTCGCCATCAGCCGCACCTACAACCCCGAGACCCGCAGTCTGGATCTGGTCCTGCGCCAGAAGGTCGCCCCGACCCCAGGCCAGCCGGACAAGCGCGCCCTGCCGACCCCGGTTCGGATCGGCCTGCTGGATGGCGAGGGTCGCACCCTGGCCTTTGAGCGGGACGGTGTTGCGGTGGACGAGACCCTGGTCGTCCTTGAGGGACCAGAGACCCGCCTGACTCTCACCGGGCTCGATCAGCCGCCGGTCCTGTCGGCCCTGAGGGGCTTTTCGGCCCCGGTCATGCTGACTACGGACGCCCCGCAGCGGGACCGCTATGTCCAGCTCGCCGGAGACCCCGACCTGTTCAATCGCTGGGAGTCCGGCCAGGACCTGGCACAGGCCCTGATCCTGTCCAGAGCCTCTGGCAAGCCGGACGAGGTCGGCGAGGAACGATTTGCAGAGGCCATGGGTCGGGCCCTGAACGATCAGGCCGCCGAGCCCGCCTTCAAGGCCCTGTTGCTATCCCTGCCCAGCGAAAACGACCTGGCCCTGGCTCAACAACCCGCAGATCCCACCGCCATTCACGAGGCACGCGAAGCCCTGCGTCTGCGCCTGTCCCTGCATCTGAACGAGACCCTGAAGCGGCTTCATACCGGCTTGCAGGATGGCGGGGCCTTCTCGCCGGACGCGGCCAGCGCTGGCCGTCGCGCCCTGCGCAATGCGGCCCTGGACCTGCTGAGCGCCAATCCCACCAGTGAGGCGGCCAGTCTGGCGGAGGGCCATTACCGGGCGGCGGGCAATATGACCGACGCGATCGGTGGCCTGAATGCCCTGATGTCCGTGGGCGGGCCCGGCTTTGAGGCCGCGCTGGTAGACTTCCATGACCGCTGGAAGGACGAAGCCCTCGTCCTGGACAAGTGGTTTGCCCTTCAGGCCCGGGACCCTGGGGCCAATGCCCTGGAACGGGTCCAGGACCTGACCCGACACCCGGCCTTCGACCAGAAGAATCCCAATCGGCTGAGGGCCCTGGTCTCCAGTTTTGCCAGCTTCAATCCGGCCCGGTTCCATGCCCCGGACGGCAGCGGCTACCGTTTCCTGGCCGACCAGATCCTGGCGGTGGACAGTTTCAATCCCATGACGGCCGCGCGCCTGCTGGAGCCCCTGGGCAACTGGCGTCGTTATGCCCCGGAACTGGGGTCTCTCATGCGCCAGGAACTGGACCGCATCGCGGCCCACAAGCCCTTGTCCAAGAACGTCACGGAGCTGGTGGGCAAGGCCCTGGCCGAGGCCTGAAATCAGGGCTCAACGCCCCCGTGACGTAGCGACCCGCCTCGCCTAGACTCACCCACTGGGTGACTCGGTTTTTTAGGGAGTGGCGGCGTTTGGCCAGGCGCGGGGGCGAAGACGCGGCCGACCAGATCTCCAACCGGCTGCCGGCCGGCGAGGAGAAGGCCGCTGCGCCAAAATCCGCCGGTCAGGCCTTTGCCCGAACTGCCATCCTGACCACCCTTCTGATGCTTGCGGTCTATACGGCCTTTGCCGTGGCCCGCATCCAGCGCACCCCCCAGGCCGTCAATACAGCCAACGCCGTGCTGCCGGCCCGGGCCGAGACCCTGGCCGCCCGTCTTGACGGCGAGGCCATGGCCCTGCGCGGCGGGGTCCTGGCAGGGCGTGAGACCCTTCAGATCCAGGCCGACGATCCCGCCGCGGCCGCCGAGAGCGCCCTGCGAGCCACAGGCGGGGCCGCAAAGGCCGCAGCGGTGATCGGCGAAGGCGGGGTCGAGGCTGTGGCCGGTGCGGCAGAGGGTGTCGACTGGCAGGTCATGGCCGATGACGCGGCCCGCTCACGTAAGGAGACCTTTCTCGGCCTGACCACCACCGGGGAAGCGGCCCTGACGGCCGGAACCCAAGCCTCTACCTCAAGGGGCAGCCGCTGGATCCTGGTCCTGGGAAGTCACCAGAGGATCAGCACCTATCTCGGAACCGATGGCACCGAAGCCATTGCCACTGCGAAGGGCAAGATCGTGGCCGGCGCGGGCGGTGGACCCCCGCTCAGTCTGAACGAGGCTTTCGCCATAGGACCGGCAGACCTGGAACTGAGCGGCAATCTCGTGCGCGCCACCCGCCCCGATGGGCAGCTGATGGACCTTGCCGCCCGCCCTGCCCTCGGGGGTGAGGTAATCGCCCTTGTGGCGGTCCCTTCGGCAGATCAGGAGGCCTCGACCACCCGCGAACAGCTGGCCTGGGTTCTGGCCCCTCTCGCTGCGGCCTTCTTTCTGGGTCTGATACTCCTGCGTCAGGCCAACAAGGTGGAGGCCACCCAGCAGGCCTATATCGACTCCGAACAGAGGTTTCGCCTGGCCGTCGAGGCCGCCCGGTGCGGGATCTGGGAATGGGACCTGGTCAACGATCGGATGTTCATGTCCGACGTCACCGGGGCGATCTTCGGGTGGGGTGGTGGCGGCATCGTCGAGGGCCAGCAGGTTCTGCAGAGAGTCTCTCCCGAGCATCGTCAACATGTGCGCCAGGCCCTGAGCGAAGCCGCCATCTATGGCGGCTTTGACGTGTCCTTCCGGGTCCCGTCCCTGATGCCCGGCGGCCGGGCCATCTGGATCGATGCCCGGGGTCAGGGCTTTGACCGTACCGGCGAGGGCTATTCCCGCATCATCGGGGTGGCCCTGGATGTCACGGACGAACGCATGGCCCAGGCCCGGGCCCAGGCCGCCGAGAACCGTCTGCGCGATGCCATCGAAAGCGTCTCCGAGGCCTTTGTGCTCTGGGACCGCAATGGGCGGCTTTTGATGTGCAACGCCAATTACCGGACCTTCTTCACCCTGGAGCCCCGGATCCTGAAGCCCGGAGCCTCCCGCGATCAGGTCAACCGTTTTGCCCAGATGGCCATCCGCACCGAAATCCCCTCCCCCGATGGCAAGAAGGGCATGCGTGAAGCCGAGCTGAATGATGGCCGCTGGATCCAGATCTCGGAACGTCGCACGGCAGAGGGCGGACTTGTCATGACGGCGGCCGACATCACCGCCATCAAGGTCCAGGAAGAGGCCCGCAGGCGTAACGAGGAACAGCTGCAAAAGGCCGTCCATGGCCTGGAGCGCAGCCAGGAACAGCTGTCCGAACTGGCCCGGAAATACGAGACCGAAAAGGTCCGGGCAGAGGGCGCGAACAAGGCCAAGAGTGAGTTCCTGGCCAATATGAGCCATGAGCTTCGCACCCCGCTCAATGCGATCAATGGCTTCTCGGAAATCATGGTCGGCGAGATGTTCGGGCCCCTGGGAGACGAGCGCTACAAGGGTTATTCCCGCGATATCCTCAATTCCGGCCAGCACCTCCTCGCCCTGATCAACGACATCCTGGACATGTCCAAGATCGAGGCCGGGAAGATGGCTTTGAAATTCGAACCCCTGTCCCTGCTGGATGTCACCGAGGACGCGGTCCGTCTGGTCCAGAACCGGGCGGATTCAGCCGGCCTGGCCCTGACCATCGACTTCCCCTACCTGCCGGAGATCGAGGCCGACTATCGGGCCGTGAAGCAGGTCCTGCTGAACCTCTTGTCCAATGCCATCAAGTTCACGCCACGTGGTGGTCGCGTCACGGTCCGGGCCGAGGGACGCCTGGACCCTACTGGCGAGCGCATCCGGGTCAGTGTCCAGGATACAGGGATCGGCATCGCCCCGGACGACCTGGCGCGCCTGGCCCAACCCTTCGAACAGGTGGAGAGCCAGCACTCCAAGACTACCCAGGGCACGGGACTTGGCCTGGCCCTCACCAAGTCCCTGGTGGAAATGCATGGCGGCTCGCTGGATATGCAAAGCGCCCCCGGAGAAGGCACCATGGTGAGCTTCTCCCTGCCCGTTCGTCAGTCCGGGGCAGCCCACGCCATAGCGGCAGCCTAGGGGCCTAGTCCGGTGGCGGCCCCGCCTCGGGGCCAGGCGGCGGAGGCCGCATTTGCCCACCCCCACCGCCCATGGGCCTGTCCCTGCGTGGGCGGGAGAGATGCTCGGCAAGCTGGGCACGCTGCTGCAGGGGCAGACTGGCCGCAAACAACACCAGATGGTCTTCGATACTGGCCCGTCCCGAAAGCTCGAGGCTCCGGGCACTGGCCAGATCTTTGCGGACGCCCTCGATGTCCACCGGATCTGCGGCCAGCTTGCGCCAGGCTGCATGGCGGGCTTCGCGGGAGGCCGCCAGGGTGCGTTGGGCTGCAGCGGCCTCGTCCCTCAGAACCTGCTGATAGGCCCGGCGACTTTCCGCCGGCAAGGCCCGTCCTGCCTCCCACAGCCCAGCCCCTGGCCCCGGTCCACGACGGGGCGCCTCATGGGACATGTTCACCTGGACACGATGGCCGATCACCAGACCGCCCACGACGGCACCGACAACGAAGAGGTTCAGGGCCACCGAGGCAAAGAGGGCGATGACCAGGGGACGCGTATTCATCAGGCCGCTCCCGCCAGGGCCGCGACATCTTCATCGCTGGTCATCAGGGTCACGACCCCTGAAGGATCGACTGTGGGGTCCGATGTCAGATCGGGGGACATGGCCATGCCCACCAGCAGCCCCGCCGCACAGGCGGTGGCAAGACCTGCCCCAAGTCCGGCACCAACCAGCCAGCGGGGCCAAAGTCGGCGACGCAATGGAGGTGCCTGGGCAAGGATAGCCTCGCGCAGGGCCTGGCCCAGGGCGAGGGGGCCCCATGAATCGAGAATGGCATCCAGTTCGCCGGCCTGCTCCAGGATGGCCCCCGCCCATTCAGGTCGGGCCAGCATCAACTGCGAGGCCGCATCCCGCTCATGCTCCGGCCAGCGGGCAATAGCACCGCCATAGGCCTCGGCCAGGGTTTCGAACCGTTCGGGGGTCATGTTCCCGTCCTCATCAGCTCATCATATCCGAAAGGGCCAGACGCAATCCACGCCGTCCCCGCGATAAAAGACTCTCCAGGGCATCGACGCTGACCCCCATCACGGCTGCGGCCTCGATATTGGTCATCTCCTGATAGTGGCACAGGGCGACCGCTTCCCGCTGTCGATCCGGCAAGGCGGCCATGGCGCGGCGAACCCTTTGCCCGGTTTCTTCCGCAAGCAGGCCCCGGTCCGGCGCCGGGCCGGTATCGATCTGTTCTGGCGGCTCGGCCGTGGCCACCTCGCGGCGGCGCCTCAGGCGATCGTAGCAGAGATTCAGCACCACCCGGTGCAGCCAGGTGTCGAACTTCGCCTTGCCGGGTCGCCAGGACGGAGCCTGTTTCCAGGCTTTGGTCATGGCCTCCTGAGCTACATCCTCGGCCTCCGAGGCTTCGCCCAGCATCCGCTGGGCCAGGGCCAGCAACCTTGGGACCTTGCGGGCCACAAGGGCGCGAATAGCTGCCGGGTCGCCGGCCGCCACGCGTTCCAAAATCTCCTCGTCCGGATCGCTCAATCTTCACCTCGCCAGGGCGGGCTCCCGCAGCCCTGGGGTTGTTGGGGTTAGTGATCAGGGTGGAGTCCCGGCGCCAGCCACCCTGGCGGAGGACCCTGTGAAGGACGAACAGACCGTTGAAACCGAGACATCTTGAAACTCTGGGCGAAGGTG
>CAIYZB010000204.1 GCA_903930545.1 uncultured Alphaproteobacteria bacterium | reverse complement strand
TCGGCAAAGAAAAAGGGCGGGACCCTTAAGGTCCCGCCCTTCTGCCTTCAGATCTGCAAGGATCCTTAGAAGTCCATGCCACCCATGTCGGGCATGCCGCCACCCATGCCGCCGGCAGCGCCACCCTTCTTGGGGGCCTCCACGATGGCAGCTTCGGTGGTGATCAGCAGGCCGGCCACCGAGGCGGCGTCCTGCAGGGCGGTGCGGACCACCTTGGCGGGGTCGATGACGCCCGACTTGACCAGGTCCACATATTCTTCCGTCTGGGCGTTGAAGCCGAAGGTGGCGGAGGCATTCTCCAGCACCTTGCCGACGACGATGGAGCCTTCGACCCCGGCGTTTTCGGCGATCTGACGGATCGGAGCCTGAAGCGCGCGACGCACGATGGCGACGCCGGCTTCCTGGTCCGCATTGTCACCCTTGAAGCCGTCCAGAGCCTTGGAGGCCTTCAGCAGGGCAACGCCACCGCCGGGAACGATGCCTTCTTCCACGGCCGCGCGGGTCGCGTTGAGGGCGTCGTCGACGCGGTCCTTCTTTTCCTTCACTTCCACTTCGGTCGAACCGCCGACACGGACCACCGCAACGCCGCCGGCCAGCTTGGCCAGGCGTTCCTGCAGCTTTTCCTTGTCATAGTCCGAGGTGGTGTCCTCGATCTGGCGCTTGATCTGGCTGATACGGCCTTCAATGCCATCCTTGGCACCCGAACCATCAACGATGGTGGTGTCGTCCTTGGTGATGGTGACCTTCTTGGCCTTGCCCAGCATCTCGATGGTGACGCTTTCGAGCTTGATGCCCAGGTCTTCGCTGATCAGCTCGCCGCCGGTGAGGATGGCGATGTCTTCCAGCATGGCCTTGCGGCGATCGCCGAAGCCCGGAGCCTTGACGGCCGCAACCCGAAGGCCGCCGCGCAGCTTGTTGACCACCAGGGTGGCCAGGGCTTCACCTTCGACGT
Source organism: uncultured Alphaproteobacteria bacterium (assembly GCA_903930545.1). Lineage (GTDB taxonomy): Bacteria > Pseudomonadota > Alphaproteobacteria > Caulobacterales > Caulobacteraceae > Phenylobacterium. The sequence goes on along the minus strand of CAIYZB010000204.1, from coordinate 7,936 downwards.
CCTCGGCGATGATCAGCAGGGGACGACCCGACTGGACCACGGCTTCCAGGACCGGCAGCAGGGGCTGCAGCGAGGAGAGCTTCTTTTCGAAGAGCAGGATGAGGGGCTCTTCGAGTTCAGCCTCCATCTTGTCGGCATTGGTGATGAAGTAGGGCGACAGGTAGCCACGGTCGAACTGCATGCCTTCGACGACGTCGAGTTCAGTCTCGGCGGTCTTGGCTTCCTCGACGGTGATCACGCCTTCATTGCCGACCTTGGCCATGGCCTTGGCGATCATTTCACCGACTTCGACATCGCCATTGGCCGAGATGGTCCCAACCTGGGCGATTTCTTCGTTAGTGGTGACCTTCTTGGAGGAGGCCTGGATGTCAGCGACGACCTTGGCCACGGCCTTGTCGACGCCGCGCTTCAGATCCATCGGGTTCATGCCGGCGGCAACCGACTTCAGACCTTCGACCACGATGGCCTGGGCGAGAACGGTGGCGGTGGTGGTGCCGTCGCCAGCCTTGTCATTGGTCTTGGAGGCGACTTCGCGGATCATCTGGGCCCCGAGGTTCTCGAAGCGATCAGCCAGTTCGATTTCCTTCGCGACCGAGACACCGTCCTTGGTGGAGCGCGGAGCGCCGAAGGACTTTTCGATCACCACATTGCGGCCCTTGGGACCGAGGGTGACCTTCACGGCATTGGCGAGGACGTTGACGCCGCGCAGCATGCGATCGCGTGCGTCGGAACCGAAATAGACGTCTTTGGCGGCCATTTTCTTGCTCTTTCTAAATAGGGTACGGGGAGGGGAGGCGGGTCGTTACTCGACCACGCCCAGGACGTCGCTTTCCTTCATGATCAGCAGGTCGTCGCCGTCCACCTTCACTTCGGTGCCGGACCACTTGCCGAACAGGATGCGATCACCCTTCTTGACGTCCAGGGGCTGGATCTTGCCGTTGTCGTCGCGGGCACCGGGGCCGACGGCGATGACTTCACCTTCCTGGGGCTTTTCCTTGGCGGTGTCGGGGATGATGATCCCGCCCTTGGTCTTGGTTTCTTCTTCGACGCGCTTCACGAGGACGCGGTCTCCGAGGGGACGAAACGCCATGTTCTTATATCTCCGTTCGGGACGGTTGAATGGGTGTGGGGTCAGGTCGGGGCCTGCCGTTAGCAGCCGAGGCCCCTGAGTGCTAACGCCGAGCGGGAAGTAGGGATGCCGGCCTGCGGAGTCAAGTTTGGGCACGGGAAAAACGCCCCGCGCACACGGTGCCGGACGAATCAGTTTGGACCTTGGGAGGCGAAGCCCTAGATTCCGCGAACGAGGGATTTCGAGTTCAAGGATATAAAATGCGTCGCCTGATCGCCTTTGCCACCCTGTCCGCCATGGCTCTTGCCTCGGCCGCCCAGGCCGAGACCTGGAAGCCCTATTCGGTGCTGGATGCCAATGGCGTCCAGTGGGCCTATGAGTCGGACTACAGCTATCGCGATGTCAGCTCCGGCCGCGTCGTGGTCATGCACGCCATTTCCAAGCCCGCGGCCAAGCTCGGCCCGTCCGGCCCCGGCAAGCCCGATGGAGCCGGCAGCGTCGTGGCCCTGAACTGCAATGACCGCAACATGATCTCGGTGGGCTCCTACACCCCCTCCAAGCCCCTGGAGATCGCCAGCAACTGGCGGACCAACAACGCCAAAAAGGTCGAATCGGTTCTCGACAAGGCCCTGTTCGCCGCCGTCTGCGTCGACACGGCGAGCCTGCCCACCCGCTAGGCCCCAAGACCGGCCCGTCCACCCGGCTCCTGGCACAGTCCCCGACGATCGTCCGGGACTGTGCCATTTTGATCAGCATACCCCGCCCCGGCCTGAGGCAGTCAGGCGCCGGGGCCGTCCTGGCCACAGCCCGGACCCCGCCCTGAGGGCGCTTACTTCAAGAAAACCAGAGTCTTACTCAGTCTGATTCGGCTGCGGCACCCCTATGCTCAAGGCGCGGGCAGTTTTGCTTTGGGCGAGGTTGAACCCCGTCCGGAGGTGCAATCTTAAGGCGAATACACCCTGGACTTAGCCGCTTACTAGAAAATGGGTATGAACACCTCGCCTGAAGGGTTGCATTCCGGGGAGATATTCCCCAAAATGATAGAAATAGTCACATAACGGTAACTATATGACCGTCTATGTCGGCAGACGTTTTCAAACTCAGGGACCACCATGGCGACCTTATTTTTCGACACGATCACGGCGGCCCAGGCAGCGGCTGTTACCGGCGCTGACACCATCATCTTCCAGACGGGCTCGGCAGCTGCCGCCTCCGTCCAGTATATCGCTGCCGAGGCTCTGACCCCGGCATTCGTGCGCGTCACGCTCGGCACCAAGGTCGTCGACTTCTCGGACGCCCTGGTGACGGTGAGCGCCAACAGCAACCTGAACTTCTCCGATGGTTCGATCCTGCGCGTCGGGGCCTTCCCGGGTGCCAACACTGCGGAAGTCCTGACCGGCGTCGCCGGTGCAGCTGACGGCCTCTTCGGTGGCGACGGCGCTGACACCCTGACCGGCCTGAGCGGCAATGACCTGCTCCAGGGCAACCAGGGCAATGACAGCCTCGACGGCGGCAACGGCGCGGACACCATCTATGGCGGCCAGGACGACGACACCATCGACACGGGCCTCGGCGCGAACTTCGCCCAGGGCAACCGCGGCAATGACAGCATCACTGGCGGTGCCGAAGCTGAAAGCCTGCTGGGCGGTCGTGACAACGACACCGTCACCGGCGGCGGCGGCGCGGACTTCATCAACGGCAACCTGGGCAATGACAGCCTGACCGGCAATTCCTCGGCCGACACCATCTATGGTGAAGACGGCGACGACACCCTGGTCGGTGCAGGTGGTGCCAACATCCTCGACGGCGGCAACGGTGCCGACTCGATCACGGCCACCAACGGGTCCAACACCATCGCCGGCGGCGCTGGCGCTGACACCATCACCGTGATCGGCGGTCTCGCGGGCACCTCCACCATCAATGGTGACTCCGGCAATGACAGCATCACCGCGGGCAGCTCTGCGGCCGACAGCCTCTTCGGCGGCAGCGGCAATGACACCATCGTCGCCTCTGGCGGCGCGGACGCCATCGACGGCGGCACCGGCAATGACGCCATCACCGGCAGCTCCTCGGCCAATAATATCCTCGGCGGCACCGGCAATGACACGATCTACGCCCAAGGCGGCGCGGACGTAGTCGATGCTGGCGACGGCAATGACATTGTCTATAGCGGCAACGGCAATGACACCGTCCTCGGCGGCCTCGGTGATGACGGAATCGATGGCGGTGAAGGCGACGACACTGTTTCCGGCAATGATGGCGATGACGTGATTCTTGGCGGCAACGGCGATGACGTCCTGACCGGCAATGCCGGTGACGACACCCTTTATGGCGACGACGGCGACGACTCCTTTGCCGGTAACGACAACATCTCCGGTGGCGACGGCGACGACACCATCTTTGGCGAACTCGGCAATGACACCGTCAGCGGCGACGCCGGCGACGACTATCTGGATGCCGGTGATGGCACCAATGTCGTCACGGGCGGCGACGGTGCCGACACCATCATGGGCGGTCTCGGCAAGGACACGCTCAGCGGCGGCGCTGGCAACGACACCATCGACCTGGATGGCTCCAGGACTGACACCGCCTCGAACTCCGCCTTTGGCGGCGACGGCAATGACAGCATCACCGGCGGTGCCAACAAGGACACCATCTCCGGCGATGCCGGCGATGACACCCTGAACGGCGGCGCGGGCATCGACACCATGTCGGGCGGCGCTGGCGCGGACGTCTTCATCACCCGCGTGGGCCAGTCTTCCCTGACCGCTTCCCAGGGCGATCGGATCATCGATTGGGACAGCAGCGACAGCCTGGTCTTCGAAACCGGCACTGTGACCTCGACGACCTATCTGGAAACCGTGGCCCCTGACTATGCCTCGGCCCTGGCCATCGCCAACAACGCCATCTCCCTCTCCGGCATCAACTATGTCGTGGTCGAAGTCGGCCCTGACGTCGTGGTCTTCGCCGACAGCGACAACAATGACGGCATCGCCGAAGACGCGGTGGTCCTGGCCGGCCGCAGCCTGGCCGACATCTCCATCGCCAATATCGGCACGGCCCTCTATGCCAACCTGACCCTGACCGGCACGCCCGATCCCGACACTCTGACGGGCGCCGGCGGCAATGACTCCATCACGGGTCTGGCCAGCAACGACAGCATCGACGGCAATGCCGGCTTCGACACCATCCTCGGTGGCGACGGTGATGACGAGATCGAAGCCGGTGCCGCCGCCGACACCGTGAATGGTGGCAATGGCAATGACGAAATCCGCGGTGAAGCCGGCAACGACTCGATCACGGACGACGCCGGGGTCGATGAGATCTATGCCGGCAACGGCAATGACACGGTCGGCTCCAACGGCACCGACAACAACGACACCGTCTATGGCGGCAACGACGATGACGTCCTCACCGGTTCAGAGGGCAACGACAACCTCTACGGCGATGACGGCTACGACGACGACGGCAACGAGGTCGGTGACGGTGACGACTCCATCTCCGGCGGCCTTGGCAACGACACCATCTATGCCGGCACCGGCGACGACACCCTCAACGGTGACGCGGGCAACGACGTCATCTACGGCGACGACGGCGACGACACCGTTATCGGCAGCGCAGGACAAGACCTCATCTACGGCGGCGATGGCATCAACACCCTGAATGGCGGTGACGACAACGACACCATCTATGGTGCCGATCACGAAAACGACACCATCAACGGCGGCAACGGCAACGACTACCTTGACGGCGGCGACGGCACCAACACCCTCAACGGTGGCGATGACAACGACACCATCTATGGCGGTGCCGACAACGACACCATCACCGGCGGTAACGGCAACGACAACCTCAACACTGATCAGGGGTATGAGGTCGTCGGCACCTCCGCGTCCAACACGGCCGCAGGCGGCGACGGCAACGACACCATCTACGGCAGTGAAGGCAAGGACTCCCTGTCTGGTGACGCCCACAACGACACCCTTGACGGTGGCAACGCTAATGACTCCCTCAGCGGCGGCAACGGCCTTGACAACCTGACCGGCGGCTATGGTGACGATAACCTGGCCGGCGGCGACGACAGCGACACGGCACTCGGCGGCAACGGCACCGACACCCTCACCGGTGGCGAAGGTGACGACAACCTCGACGGCGGCAGCGAGGCCGACAACCTGGATGGCGGCAACGGTGCCGACACCCTGGACGGCGGTTTCGACCACGACACGGTCACGGGCGGCAACGGCGCTGACCGGCTCGAGGGCAATACCGGCAACGACAACGTCACCGGCGGCGAAGGCACTGACAGTCTTGAAGGCAGCGCCGGCACCGACACCCTGTCGGGTGGCGATGGCGCTGACGTGATCAACGGCGGTGGTGACAACGACACCATCACCGGCGGCAACGAAGGCGATAACATCGACGGCGGTTCGGAGAACGACAACATCTCCGGCGAAGATGGCACTGACACCCTCGTGGGCTCGGCTGGCACTGACACCCTCTCGGGTGGCAATGGCGTCGACCAGATCAATGGTGGCGAAGGTGCCGACAGCATCCTCGGCGGCGACGGCGACGAAGTGACGGTCGACGGTGCTAACGGCAACGATACGGTCGATGGTGGTGTCGGTAACGACATCCTCCACGGCGGTAACGACAGTGACCGTGTCCTGGGTGGCGATCACAACGACACCGTCTACGGTGACGCTGGCGACGACACCCTCTTCGGCGATGATGGCAATGACTCCGTCTCCGGCGACGACGGTTCCGACAGCCTCTCCGGTGGTGCTGGCTCCGATACCCTGGACGGCGGTCTCCTCGCTGATACCCTCGACGGTGGTGACAGCTCCGACAACGTTTCCGGCGGTGCCGGAAACGACGTGGTCCGAGGTGGTGCGGGCGTTGACTCTCTTTCGGGCAGTGCTGGCAACGACACCCTGGTTGGTGGCGCGGGTCAGGACACCATGGATGGCGGCGCCGATGCCGACACCTTCACTTTTGCTGATAGCGATAGCGCCAGCACGGTTGGTGGTGCGGACATCATCAATAGCTGGGCCTCCACGGACACCATCAGCTTCAGCCGCGTGGGTGTTGACTACGGTGAGGCCACAGCATCGGCGGCCGACGCAGCTGCCGCCATTGCGGCCGCTGCGATCGACGGCAACGATGTCTTCGTGGTCCACGATACGGCCAACGACAAGACCTGGGTCTTCTTCGACAAGGACGGCCTCAATGACGGTGACGACCTCGTCATCGGTCTGACGGGCAACCAGCTGGCCAACATCTCCAACACCAACTTCGGTATTGGTGGTGCCTAAATTGTTCCCCGGGGGTTTCGGCCCCCGGTGATCTCTCCAGGAGGGTCGCCCTTTCGCCGGGGCGGCCCTTTTCTTTTGGGCCCTTGGTCTTTAGCAATTGGACCATGCTCACCCTGTCTTCCCTGACCCCGTCACAGGTGGCCGCGGCCGTCCCTGACCTGGCCGCCATCCTTCTGGACTGTGTGGAGGGCGGTGCCTCCGTCTCCTTCATGGCCGACCTGACCCGTGAGGGCGCCGAGGCCTTCTGGCGGGGTGTGGCGCAAGCGGCCGCCGAAGATGGCCGGGCCGTACTGGTGGCCCGGGACGAGGTGGGTCCGGTGGGTGTGGTGGAGGTCATTCCCGCCGGTCCCGCCAACCAGCCGCACAGGGCGGATATCGCCAAGATGCTGGTCCATCGCCGGGGACGCCGTCAGGGGATCGGCGAGGCCCTGATGCGGGCGGCAGAGGACGCGGCCCGGACTATGGGCAAGACCCTGCTGGTCCTGGACACCGTCACCGGCCATGCCGGCGAGCGGCTCTATGCCCGCCTGGACTGGGTGCGGGTGGGGGTCATTCCCGACTTTGCGGTCTTCCCCGATGGCAGCCCCTGCGCCACCACCATCTTCTACAAGAGGATCGCCCCATGAGCCTGTCCATCGGGGCCTTTGTCATCGCCATGGCCTTTGTGACGGCCACCCTCTCAGGGGTGTTCGGCATGGCAGGCGGGCTGGTCCTCATGGGGGCTCTTGCCCTGGTCCTGCCGGTCTCGGCGGCCTTTGTGACCCATGGCCTTCTACAGCTGGTGGCCAATGGTTGGCGGGCCATCATCCATCGGGGCCATGTGCGCTGGGATATTGTGGGATGGTTTGCCCTGGCCTCGGCCGTGGCGGCTCTGGGGGTTGCGGCCCTGTCCTTCGTGCCGTCCAAGCCCGTGCTCTATGTCCTGCTGGGTCTGGTCCCGGCCCTGGTCTGGCTGCCCCAGGGATGGCTGAAACTGGACGCCGCCCAGCCCCGTCAGGCCCTGTTGTCGGGCTTTCTGGTGACGGGTCTGAATCTGTTGGCCGGGGTCGCCGGGCCACTGCTGGACATCTTCTTTGTCCGCACGGCCCTGACCCGCCACGCCATTGTCGCCACCAAGGCCGCCACCCAGGTCTTCAGCCATCTGGCCAAGGTTCTGGTCTATGGCGGCCCGCTCCTGACCACCCCGATGAAGGACTTCCCGCCCCTGTGGGTCTTTGGCCTCGCCATTCCCCTGTCCATGCTGGGCACAGTGGTGGGTGGGCGGATCCTCGACCGGATGAGTGATGTGAACTTCAAGTCCTGGACCCGCTGGATCGTCACGGCGGTGGGGGTGAGCTACCTAATCCAGGCCTGGATGCTGCTGCGTTAGCCCCCTCCGTCACGCTTCGAGTGCCACCTCCCCCAGAGGGGGAGGAATGACACGGAACCAAGTGCTCCCCCTCCGGGGGAGCTGTCGCCCGGAGGGGTGACTGAGGTGGTCAGCTCGCCGCGGTGCGTTCCGGGGCGGCCGGGAAGAAGACTTCCGCGGCGTGCTCGGCCACGTCCTGGGCGGTAT
>CAIYZB010000203.1 GCA_903930545.1 uncultured Alphaproteobacteria bacterium | reverse complement strand
GCAGCCACCTTCATGAAGCTGGCATAGTCACTGGCCTTGGTCCTCAGAAAGGACTGCTGCAGGGCCTCGGTCGGTTTGTGCATCAGGGCAATGGCAATCCACTTGCCGTCAGTTGCCCGGATAATGGGACCGTGGTGGCTGGCATAGGTGGTGAAGGTCTTTGACCCCAGTGTCCCGTCGCCCTGGCGATAGGGCACCGTGATGGTCTTGACCTTCAGGGGCCGCATCTCGGCACCGTAACGATAGACCAGACCCTTGGAGCTATCGACCACAGTCTCGGCGAACTCGTCCACCACATCCAGACCACTGGTGGTGTGCATCCAGCCCGCCTGGGCGTTGAAGCCCTGATAGACAAAGAACTGGCCCCAGGTTACCGCGCCATAGGCATTCAGCCCCTGGTCGCTGGAAACCTGGACCTCAGAGCGGAAGAAGAAGGAGGTATGTGGATTGATCAGCAGCATGGCGTGACCATCGGCCGTGCGGGACGGGGCAATGGCAAAGCCGTTGGAGCCCCGGGGCTCCTGGAAGGTCACCCCGCGCTCATCGGCGGACAGGGCCACGGCCTTGTCGCCATAGAAGCTTTCCAGCTGGGACAGGGAGATCTTCTCGATGTCACCGCCGATGCTGCCTTCGGAAAAACTCAGGGCCATCCAGGGTTCGAAATGGGTGATGACCCGGGGTTTCACCTCCGGATGGGTGGCGAGGTAATAGTTGAGACCATCCGCCCAGCTGACCATCAGGGCCTTGAGCCAGCGGGGACTGGCCTCATAGTGCGCCTTGAGGTCCACCGGATCGATGAACAGCTTCTGGCGCAGGTCCTGATAGATCGCGCTGGACCCTTCGGCCTCTGCCAGCCGTCCAAGATTGGTCAGATAGTTGGTCTCTACCCGATTGAAGTCGTCCTCGGCCTGGGCATAGATCAGGCCGAACACCGCATCGGCATCGGTCCGGCCATGGATGTGGGCGATGCCCCAGTCATCGCGGGTGATGGTAACGCGGCTGGCCTGGGCCCTGAGGCGGGACAGTTCATCTGCGGCGCGGGCCGGGGTGGTAGCCAGAAGGGCCAGGACCAGGGCACCGCCGAGTGCCAGATTTCGCATTGTCATCGCCTTGCATCCCGTTTCCGAACCGTCCCGTGAACCGACCACCCCCATGGCCCCAAGTCCAGAGCCCAGAACCCAGCATGGGACTGAAAGTCAGACGATCGTCAGGACTTGCGCAAACTCAGCTTCGGATTGACCCGGAGCGCGCCTGTCCTCACCCTGACGCCAACGAGCCTCTTCCGCCCTGTTTGCGAAGGTCACATGCGTAAGTTCATTGCCTGTCTTGGTCTGGTCCTGCTGATGTCGAGCCCGTCACTGTCTGCCTCCGCCGCCGAAAGCCGGGCCGATGCCCGCTTCAGGGCCATCTACAGCCGCGAGTGGGATTGGCGTCAGGCCGAGCTGGCCGGGGAAATTGACGAAGACAGCCGCGAGTCGGTGGCCGATCGCCTGCCCCGTCTGGACCCTGCCAGCCAGCAGGCCCGGCTGGACTACTGGCTGAAGGTCATGGCCGAGCTGGAGGCCATCAAGCCGGCGAGCCTGTCGGCAGAGGGTAAGGTCAATTACGCCATCTATCGCGACCAGATCCGTGTGCTGATCGCTTCCCAGCAGTTCCGCGACTACGAAAAGCCGCTCAATTCCGACACCGCCTTCTGGTCCAACCTGGCCGGCGGGGCCCGCGAGCCCTTCGAGACGGTCCACGACTACGAGCGCTACATTGCCCAGCTGGGCCAGTTCCCCCGCTATTTCGACGAGCAGATCGCCAATATGGAAGCGGGCCTCGCCCGGGGCTTCACCCCGCCGCGAGTGACCCTTGAAGGGCGCGATGCCTCCATCGCCGCCGTCTCCGAGGCCCCGAGCCTCGAGGCCAATCCCTTCTACACCCCCTTCAAGTCCATGCCGGCCTCGATCCCGGCCGAGGAGCAGGCGCGCCTGAAGGCGGCGGGCGCTGAGGCCATCAAACAGTTCGTGGTCCCGGCCCATGCCAAGCTTCTGGTCTTCATGCGCGAACGCTACCTGCCGGGTGCTCGTGTCGAGCTAGGGGCCGAGGGCTTTCCGGACGGCAAGGCCTATTATCAGAGCAAGATCCACGAGTTCACGACTCTGGACCTCACCGCCGACCAGATCCACCAGATCGGTCTGGCCGAGGTTGACCGCATCCATCAGCAGATGCTGCTGGTCATGAAGGAGACCGGCTTCAACGGAGAGTTCGCCGACTTCCTCCACTTTCTGCGGACGGATCCCCAGTTCTACGCCAAGACACCGGACGAACTGCTGATGCGGGCGGCCTGGATCGCCAAGCGGTTCGATGCCAAGGCCAGCACCTATTTCGGCTATCTGCCCCGGGCCCGGTTCGCCATCATTCCGGTCCCGCCGGAGATCGCGCCCTATTACACCTCAGGACGAGGCGGGCCGGGGGTCTATCTGGTCAATACCTACAACCTGCCGTCCCGGCCGCTCTACAATCTGACCGCCCTTACCCTGCATGAATCCGCCCCTGGCCATGCCTTCCAGATGCCCATCGCCCTGGAACACACCGACCAGCCGGAGTTTCGCCAGAAGGTCTATATCTCCGCCTACGGAGAAGGCTGGGCGCTGTATTGCGAGAAGCTCGGCCTGGAAATGGGGATGTATGAAACCCCCTATGACCGGTTCGGCATGCTGACCTATCAGATGTGGCGGGCCGCCCGTCTGGTGGTGGATACCGGCATCCATTCCAAGGGCTGGACCCGCAAACAGGCCCAGGACTTCCTGCACGACAACACGGCCCTTGCGGACCACGAGATCCTCACCGAGGTCGATCGCTACATCGCCTGGCCGGGTCAGGCCCTGTCCTATTATCTCGGTCAGATGACCATCGAGAAGGCCAGGGCCAAGTCTGAAAAGGCCCTGGGACCGAAGTTCAGCCTCAAGGCCTTCCATGACACCGTCCTGGAAATGGGCTCCGTGCCCATGCCCGTTCTGGAAGCCCGGATCGACCGGTTCATCGCCGAGGGCGGCAAGGGCCCCTATCCCGATCTGGAATAGGGCTCAGGCCTTCAGGCGGGCGAAGAAGTAGTCGGCGATCTCGTCCCCGTGGGTCTCCTGCAGGAAGTGCCGGGCTTCCGGGATCAGGTCGAAGCTGGCCTGAGGATAGAGGGCGGCCCACTTGCGGCCCCAGGCCTCGGTGAATACCGCGTCGCTGCCGCCCCAGATGAAGTGGATGGGCTTTGTCCAGCCTGACAGGGCCTTGAAATAGCGGGCCTGATCCTCGGCGGCGCCGCCCTCGGGATTGTAGAAGGGCAGGCTCAAGGGGAAACGGCGCGGCCCCGCATGGGCGGCACGGTCCTGGTCGAGGAAGGGCGCGTCATAGCCGCGGCGCACACCGTCAGCCGTGGCGTCCAGCTCCGGATAGGTTCCGCCCTGGATGATCCCGAACAGATTGGGCGGGGCCATGTGGCCCGTCGCCAGCAGCATGAACCAGCCCAGGGTCAGGCGCTCGGGGATGTTGGAGGCGAAAAGCCCATCTGGCTGCCACTGGGCATTCCACTGGATCAGGGCCGGGGTGTATTCGTACTCCGCGTGATGCAGCCAGGTGTTCATGATCACCAGGCGATTGAACCGCTCCGGCATCTCGGCGACCTGGGCCAGGCCGATGGGGCCGCCCCAGTCCTGGCAGAACAGGGTCGCGTCGCGCAGATCCAGATGTTCCACCAGCTGGCGGTGGGCGCGGATGTGGCGGGCGATGGAGTACCAGCCATCGTCCGTTACCTTGTCCGAGCGGCCAAAGCCGATGTGGTCGGCGGCGACGCAGCGCCAGCCCTCGGCCACCAGACGCTTGATGATGTGGCGGTTCAGGAAACTCCAGGTCGGCATGCCGTGCATAAGCAAGGCGACGGGACCATCCTTCGGACCCACATCGACATAGTGAAGCCTCAAGCCCTCGAAGGTCAGATAGTTGGGGGCGAAATCATAGTCGGGCAGGTCAGCAAAGGCTTCATCCGGCGTGCGGACAAAGGGCACGCCATCGGCGGTCAGGGGCATCTGGGGCTCGCTTCAGGCCAGGGACAGGATCAGGAGGCGGCGGGGGGAAACCTTTCCGGCCACCATGTCGGACAGGGCATCGGCACAGGCATCGGCACCGGAGAGGTGCTCCAGCTCGACCTGGCCCTTGATTTCGCCGGCCATGCGGATGCCCTCGGCCTGGGCGCGGCGCAGGATCTCGCCGGGGCCCCAGTCGGCCTCGCGCTTCAGGATCTGGGATGGGGCGAAGAAGAAGGTGGGCTTGGCCCCGGGCAGTTCGGCGCGGCCGCGTTCCGCCGTCCAGTGGGTGGCCCCAACAATGCAGCTATAGACCAGATTGTCGCCGAACCGGGTATGGACGGCTGTCAGGATCGGGGCCGATCCGGCCATGTCCACAACGATGGTGGGGACCTTAGGATCGAGGGCATCGATCTGGTCATAGGCGATGACCTGATCGCAGATGCCGAGACTTTCGACGAAGTCCCGATTGCCACTCGACGTGGCCCCGATCACCGAGACCGGCTTGTCGGCCCAGTTGTGCAGGACATTGGCCAGACCAAAGCCGGTCTTGGACGAGGCGCTGAGGACGATGACCTGCTTGGCCCCAAACCAGTCATTGTCCGCCAGGAAGTCGGCAATGACATAGGAGGTGGTGAAGAGGGGAAACAGGCCGCTGCGCTCATCGGCCAGGGCCTTCAGGGCCGGGGGATCGCCAGCCGTGTTCTGGTAGCGGTTATAGAGGCTGGGCAGGGCGGCTCGGTGCGCGGCACCATCCACGAAATGGCCATGGCGCACGCCGGAGGGCTGCATCACCACATGGCTGGCCATGGGCAGGAAGCCCCAGACCTGCTCGCCGACCGGCACCTCGTCGCAGAGGGATTCGATGACGGTGGCATAGCCCCAGACCGGGATATGGCCCCAGCCAT
>CAIYZB010000202.1 GCA_903930545.1 uncultured Alphaproteobacteria bacterium | reverse complement strand
TTCTATCTCACCCTGCTCCAGGGGCCGATCCGCCAGATCGCCATGATCTTCAATGCGGCGGCCCGGGCGACCTCGTCCGGCGGTCGTCTGTTCGAGATCCTGGATCTGATGCCTGAGGTGGCGGATCGGCCGGGGGCCCAGGCCCTGACGCCGACCCTGGGCGTGCTGCGGTTTGAGCATGTCGATTTCGCCTATGCTCCGGGCACCCGCAACATCATCTCGGATATCAGTTTCGAGGTCGCGCCGGGGCAGACCCTTGGCCTGGTGGGCCCCCCCGGTTCGGGCAAGTCGACCCTGGCCAACCTGATTCCGCGTTTCTACGACGTGACCGGTGGGCGGATCACCCTGGACGGGGTGGATATCCGCGAGGTGACCCTGGCCTCCCTTCGCGAATATGTCGGCCTGGTTCAGCAGGAGGCCTTCCTGTTCGACTCCTCCATCGGCCACAATGTCGCCTATGCCGACCCCTGGGCCGAGGAGACCCGAATCGTCTCTGCCACCCGCACGGCCCAGATCCACGAACACATCTCCGGTCTGCCCCTGGGCTATGAAACCCGGGTTGGAGAGCGTGGGGTGGCCTTGTCCGGCGGCCAGCGTCAGAGGATGAGCATTGCCCGGGGCATCGTCCCTGGTCCCGGTGTGATCATCTTTGATGACTCCACAGCGGCCATCGACGCGGTCACCGAACGCCGCGTGCGTGAGGCCCTGGCAGAGGCGACCCAGGCCAAGGCCACGATCATCATCGCCCATCGCCTGTCCTCCCTCATGCATGCCGACCAGATCCTTGTCCTGGACGAGGGAAGGGTGGTGGAACGCGGGACCCATGGCGATCTCCTGGCGGCGGGCGGGGTCTATGCCGACCTCTATGAACTGCAGAGCCGCTCCGATGCCGGGGTCAGTCTGGATGACGAGGTGCAGGCATGACCGAAACAGCTCAACCCCAGGCCCGAGCGCCCCGCGCCTCCCTTGGCAGTTCCGAGGGCGATGACATCTTCGGGACCTTCGATATCAAGGTGGCGCGACGCTTCCTTGGTTATCTCGCCCCGCACAAGGGAGCCATATTCGCCGCCCAGAGCGCGGTCCTGGCCTCGGCGGCTTGCCAGGTGGCCATTCCGGCGCTCACCGGCGCGGCCATCAGCAAGGCTGTGCCCCATGATGTGAGCGGCCTGAACCAGACCCTTGCCGTCTTCGGTGGGGTGGCTGTGGCCTACATAATCACCTTTTTCGTTGGGGAGTGGCTGTCCCAGCGCCTGGCCCAGAGGGTGATCTTCGATGTGCGGCGGACCATGTTCGCCCACTTCCAGGACGTCTCGCTGAGCTTCATGGACAAGACCCATGTGGGCCGGATCATGTCCCGCCTGCAGGGGGACGTGAATGCCCTCCAGGAGTTCCTGGAAAACATGAACGGGGCCCTTGGGGATGCTGCGACCCTCGTTGGCATCACGGTTATGCTGCTGGCCACCGACCTGAAGCTGGGGCTTCTGACCCTGACGGTTCTGCCGGCCCTCATCGTCGTGCGGGCTGTCTGGCTGCCCTATTCGAAGCGGAGCTTCCGCGAGGCCCGGGATGCCTCCTCCACGGCCAATTCGGCCCTGGCCGAGAACATCAACGGCATCCGCACGGTCCAGGAGACCCGTCGCGAAGCGGTGAACTTCGACCTCTATAAGGACAAGGCCCACGACAACTTCAAAGCCCAGGTGGGGGCGTCCTGGATGACCCAGATCATGGTCCCCACGGTGGATGTCCTGACGGGCCTCGCCATGGCGGTGGTGATCGTGGTCGGCGGCGAGGCTGTTCTTGGCGGTGGCCTCGGCGTCGGGGTCATGGTGACCTTCATCCTCTATGTGCAGCGCTTCTTCGAGCCGGTGCGCATGCTGTCCATGCAGTACACCATCATGCAGAGGGCCATGGCGGCCGGGCACCGGATCTTCGAGGTCATCGACGTGCCGGTCTCCATCGTGGACAAGCCTGATGCCGAGGTCCTGAAGGACGTCCCGGCTACGGTGGAATTCCGCAATGTGACCTTTGGCTACGACCCGGCGCGGCCCGTCCTGCACGATATCAGCCTGATGGTCCGTCCCAAGGAGGTGGTGGCCCTGGTCGGTCCCACGGGGTCGGGCAAGACCTCGATCATCGCCCTGACCCACCGCTTCTATGAGGTGGACCAGGGCCAGGTCCTGGTGGGTGGCCATGATGTCCGTGACGTGACCCAGGAAAGCCTGGGCCGTACCATCGGCATGGTGCTGCAGGAGCCCTTCCTGTTCACCGGCACCATAGAGGACAACATCCGCTACAACACCCTGTCCGCCACCCGCGCGGACATCGAGGCGGCGGCCAGGGCGGTGAGCGCCCATGACTTCATCATGCGTCTGCCCCAGGGCTATGACACCCCACTGGGCCAGAGAGGCCGCAACATCTCCATGGGTCAGAGGCAGCTGATCAGCTTTGCCCGGGCCCTTGTGGCCGATCCCCAGATCCTGATCCTGGATGAGGCCACAGCCAATATCGACAGCTTTACCGAACAGGCGATCCAGAAGGCGCTCAAGGTCCTGTTCGCCGGCCGCACCTGCATGGTCATCGCCCACCGCCTGGCCACCATCCGCGATGCTGACCGCATCGTGGTCCTGCAACAGGGCCGCATCCTGGAGCAGGGCAATCATGATGAGCTGATGCAGACCGGCGGCCTCTATTCCCACCTCTATACCTCGGCCCACGCCTCCTTCGACGATCAGGTGGTGGCCACCACCGGGGATTCCGAGTTCGCGACCCGGACCTGAGGTCCCCCTCAGTCAGATTCGCTGAGAGCTCCCCCAGAGGGGGAGCAATTGGCTCTGGGCAATTCCTCCCCCCTTGGGGGAGGGGGACCGCGAAGCGGTGGAGGGGGCCTGCACCGCCCCCTAGACCCACTGGATTTCAGAACCTTAATCTTCCCCCCGTTGCGCTAAAGCGCCTGCGGGGCCACATATCGCGGGAACGGGCCTGGCCCGGCGAGGATTTCTCGAGGATTTCTGGGGAGCTACCGACTTGAACAACGTCAAAAGCCGCCTTGGCCGCCTGGCCCTGATCATCATGGTGCCTGTCCTGCTGGCCAGCTGCGGGATCAACAACATCCCGACCAAGGAAGAACGTGCCAAGGCCCAGTGGGCCGAGGTCCAGAACCAGTACCAGCGCCGCGCTGACCTGATCCCGAACCTGGTGGCCACGGTGAAGGGCTATGCAGCCCAGGAAAGCAGCGTCCTGATCGGGGTGACCCAGGCCCGCGCCGCGGCCAATGCGGTCAAGGCCGATGCCTCCATCCTGTCTGACCCGGCCGCCTTCCAGTGCTATCAGCAGGCCCAGAACCAGCTGTCGGTGGCCCTGACCCCCCTGCGGGTCCTGCAGGAAAACTATCCGGACCTGAAGTCCAACACGAACTTCCTGGCCCTGCAGTCCCAGCTCGAGGGGACGGAGAACCGCATCACCATTGCGCGCCGCGACTATAACGAGTCCGTCCGCGACTATAATCTGGAGTTCAAGACCTTCCCGAACTCCTTCTGGGCGGGCTTCCACAAGGCTTCCAAGCCCATGGTCATGTTCGAGGCCAATGCCGGGTCCCAGAATGCCCCGACCGTTGACTTCGCCCCTGCCGCCCCTGCGGTGAACATGGCTCCGGCCGCGGCACCGGCCACCAAATGAAACGCTTCTTCGGGCCGCGGGGGCGTCTGACCCTCGCGGTTCTCGCCCTTGTGGCCCTGGCTGGTGCGGCATTTGCCGCCCCCACCTTCCCTAAGCTGACGGGGCGGGTGGTGGATGAGGCCAATATGTTGTCCCCCGCGGTCGAGCAGCAGCTCACCGAGAAGCTGGCTGGCCTCGAGGCCAGCACCGGACGCCAGCTGGTGGTCGCAACCCTGCCCAGCCTCCAGGGCTATGAAATCGAGGACTATGGCTATCAGCTGGGCCGAGCCTGGAAGATCGGGGACGAAAAGCGCGATGACGGCGTCCTGCTGATCATCGCCCCCAATGATCGCAAGGTCCGCATCGAGGTCGGCTATGGCCTCGAACCCATCCTGACCGACGCCCTGTCCTCCACCATCATCCAGACCGCCATCCTTCCGGCCTTCAAGGCTGGCAAGATGGAGGCGGGCGTGGTCGCGGGCGCTGAGGCCGTCGTCCAGCAGCTGTCCCTGCCGGACGATCAGGCCAAGGCCATTGCCGCCCAGCCGGTGCAGCAATCGTCGCATTTTGAATTTTCCGGCTCGCCGCTCATCTTCTACATCCTGTTCGGCCTGTGGTTGGTTCCGATTCTGCTGAGAGGCTTCGGGCGTCTGCTGGGCGGTCGGCACCGTGGATTCCGCGGTCGCGAGGATTCCTCGCTCTGGTGGCTCCTGCCTCTCCTGTTCTCCGGCTCAAGCGATCGCGGGAGTGGCGGCGGCAGCTGGGGTGGCGGCGGTGGCTTCTCTGGCGGTGGTGGCTCCTTCGGGGGCGGTGGCTCTTCGGGAGGATGGTAGGATGCTGAGTGATCAGGATCGCAAGACGATCGAGGAGGCCGTTCGCGCCGCCGAGTTGCGCACCACGGGCGAGATCTACACCGTGGTGGCCCGGGAGAGTTCCGACTATCGCGAGGTCCCTATCGCCTGGGCGGCTGTCGCGGCGCTGTCCGCCCCCGCAGTGCTCTTGGCGGCCGGTATCCATGTGACGGTCCCTGACCTGTTCGGTGACCAGTCTTGGTCGGCTGCCCAGCTTGGAGCCGCGGCTGAGGGCGCGGCCCGGGCAGCCCTGACTGGCGCCATCCTGCTGCAGGGCGTGCTGTTCATCGGCATCGCCTTTCTGGTTTCCCTGCCGCCCCTGAGGCGGTTCCTGACCCCGGGACCCCTGAAACGTGAGCGGGTCCGCCGCCGGGCCCAGGAACAGTTCCTGGCCAAGAACCTCCAGGCGACCCGGGAGCGCACCGGCGTCCTGATCTATGTTTCGGTCAAGGAGCGCATGGCCGAGCTGATCGCCGACGAGGGGATCGATGCCAAGGTCGACCGCAAGGTCTGGGACGATGCCATGAAGGCCCTGATCGATGGGTTCCGCCGCAAGACCCCGGGAGCCGGCTTTGCCGCCGCCATCGGTCAGTGTGGCGATATCCTGGCCCAGCACTTCCCCGCCCGGTCGCACGACAATCCCAATGAACTGCCCGACTCGGTGGTAGTCTTGCCCTGAGCCGGACCGGCCCCTCGAACCCGGTCTGAAATCGACGGGGGAAGACGGTGCTGACCTTGCTGGCCTTTGGGATGGTCGCGACCTTCATGGTCCTGATCATGACCGGAAGGGTCTCGGCCCTCGTCGCCCTGATCCTGGTGCCGGTGGCCTTTGGGGTGGCGGCAGGTTTCGGGGCTGATCTCGGCAAGATGATGCTGGAGGGGGTCAAGACCCTGGCCCCCACCGGGGTCATGCTGGCCTTTGCCATCCTCTATTTCGGCCTGATGACCGATGCCGGTCTGTTCGACCCCCTGGTGAGGGCCATTGTGCGGCTGGTCCATGGGGATCCGGTGCGGATCGTGGTGGGCTCCGCGGTCCTGGCCCTTCTGGTCTCTCTCGATGGGGACGGGTCCACCACCTATCTGATCTGCTGCACGGCCATGGTGCCTCTCTATCGGCGGATGGGGCTGAACCCCCTGATCCTGGCCTGTCTGTTGATGCTGGCCTGTGGCATCACCAATATCACCCCCTGGGGCGGGCCGACGGCCCGGGCCGCCAGTGCCCTGCATCTGGAGGCGGCTGACCTGTTCGTGCCCATGTTGCCGGCCATGGCGGCCGGTGCCGCAGCCCTCATCGGTCTGGCCCTGGTCTTGGGGCGCGCTGAGCGCCGCCGCCTGGGCACGCTCAGCCCGGTCGCCGAACAGGACATGGTCGAGGATCTGGTGGCCGAGAATGACCGCACCGAGCGACCGGCCCTGTTCCTCGTCAACCTGACCCTGACTGCGACCCTGATGGTGGCCCTGGTGTCCGGTGCCCTTCCTTTGCCGATCCTCTTCATGCTGGCCTCGGCGGCGGCGCTGCTGATCAACTATCCGTCCCTGGAGGCCCAGAAGGGGCGGATCGCTGCCCATGCTCCCAATATCCTGCCGGTCATCACCCTGATCTTCGCGGCGGGTATCTTCACCGGCATCCTCAATGGCACCGGCATGACCGACGCCATGGCGGGCAGTGTGGTGGGGCTGATTCCGCCCCAGGCGGGACCCTTTCTGGCCCCGATCACCGGGCTGATCTCCATGCCCTTCACCTTCTTCGTCTCCAACGACGCCTTCTTCTTTGGCATCCTGCCGATCCTGGCGGAGGCGGGGCAGGCCTATGGCATTGCCCCGGTGGAGATCGGCCGCGCCGCCCTGACCAGCCAGGCCGTGCACCTGCTCTCGCCCCTGGTGCCCTCCACCTATCTGCTTGTTGGCCTGGTCCGGGTGGAGCTGGCGGCCCATCAGGCCTTTACTCTGCCCTTTGCCATCGGCCTGTCCCTGGTCATTCTGGTCGCGTCCATGGTCACCGGTGTGGTGCCTCTGACGACTTAGTCCGCTTGCGGCAGCCCTTCGGCGTCACTAGGTTCACTCAAAGCCTTAAGGGGAGGATGCCGCATGGCCATCAAGCTCAACGTCAATGGCAAGGCGGTGTCCGCCGATGTCGATGGCGATACGCCGCTCCTTTGGGTGCTGCGCGACAGTCTCGGGGTCCTGGGCCCCAAATATGGCTGCGGGATCGGCCAGTGCGGAGCCTGCACGGTCCATGTGGACGGATCTCCTGTCCGCTCCTGCCAGGTGCCGGTCGAGGCCCTGGGCAAGGGCAAGGTCACCACCATCGAAGGCATTGGCTTGAGCCCCGTCGGCAAGAAGGTTCAAAAGGCCTGGACCGATCTGGACGTGGCCCAGTGCGGCTATTGCCAGGCAGGTCAGATCATGGCGGCCACAGCCCTGCTCGCTGCCAATCCCAAGCCCACGGATGACGATATCGATACGGCCATGAGCGGAAACATCTGCCGCTGTGCCACCTATGTGCGCATCCGCGCCGCCATCAAGCTGGCCTCAGGCCAGTCGACCGACAAGGTGTTCTGATCATGGCTGACGGTTCGACCACCGGCGCCTCGCGCCGCGACTTTCTGGTTGGCGGGGGCGCGAGCCTCGGTCTGGTCCTGTCCTTCTCCCTCGCCGGGTCGGCGGGGGCTGCAGAGACGGCGGCCAAGCTCAACTCCTATGTCCGCATCGCGCCGGACGGGATCGTCACCATCATCAACAAGAATCCGGAGGTCGGGCAGGGCATCAAGACCATGCTGCCCATGCTGATCGCCGAGGAGCTGGATGTAGACTGGGCCCAGGTCCGGACCCAGCAGGCCGATGGCGATCCCGCCACCTATGGTCGCCAGATCGCCGGGGGCAGCCTCGCCACCCCCATGCACTGGGACGAACTGCGTCGCGTCGGGGCGGCCGGCCGCTCCATGATCGTCGCTGCTGCCGCCGCCAAGTGGGGCGTTTCGGCTGCCGAATGCACCACGGCTCTGGGCGTGGTCTATCACAAGGCCTCGGGCCGCAAGGCGGGCTATGGCACCCTTGCCGCCTTGGCCAGCGAGCAGCCGGCCCCGACCCTGTCCAAGGTCACCCTGAAGGACCCGGCCACCTATCACATCATCGGCCGGCCCATGATCCAGGTGGACACGCCTGCCATCGTCACCGGCAAGCCCCTGTTCGGCATCGATGTCACGGTCCCGGGCATGCTGTTTGCCACCTATGAAAAGGCCCCGGTCTTCGGGGCCAGTGTGGCCTCGGCAGACCTCGCGGCCGCCAAGGCGGTCAAGGGTGTGACGGATGCCTTCATCATCGAGGGCGGCACCGCCCTGGACGGCCTCCTGCCCGGCGTTGCGGTGGTGGCCACCAGCTGGTGGGCGGCCCGCAAGGGCCGTGAACGTCTCAATATCCAGTGGGCCGATCACCCCACCTCCAAACAGTCGACCGCCAGCTTTGAAGCCGAGGCGGTGGCCCTGTCCAAGGCGACGGCCCCCTTCAGGCCGCGCAATGACGGCGACGTGGATGCGGCGCTCAAGTCCGCCGCCAAGACGGTGAAGGCCGCCTATTCCTATCCCTTCATCTCCCACGCCAATCTCGAGCCCCAGAACTGCACGGCCTCCTGGGTGAACGGCAAGCTGGAGATCTGGGCCCCGACCCAGAACCCGGAGCCGGGTCGCCAGATGGTGGCCAAGACCCTGGGTATTCCGGCGTCGGACATTGCCCTGCACATGATCCGCTGCGGCGGCGGGTTCGGGCGGCGCCTGAACAATGACTATATGGTCGAGGCCGCCTGGATCTCCCGCAAGGTCGGGGCGCCGGTAAAGCTGTTGTGGACCCGCGAAGACGATATGCGCCACGACTTCTACCGTCCGGCGGGCTGGCATTTTCTGGAGGCGGGCCTCGATGCCCAGGGGACTGTCACGGCGTGGAAGGACCACTTCGTCACCCCCGGCGAGAAGGGAACACCAAGCCGCAGCGCCGGCATGGCGTCCACCGAATTCCCGGCCCTGTTCATTCCCAATTTCCGCTACGATCTGTCCATCCTGGAAAGCCAGATCCCCACCGGTCCCCTGCGGGCCCCGGGGTCCAATGCCCTGTCTTTCGTGATGCAGTCCTTCATCGACGAACTGGCCCATGAGGCGGGTGCCGATCAGGTCGCCTTCCGCCTGAAACTCCTGGGCGACCAGAAGGTGGTAGGCCCGCCCATGCAGGGCTATGGGGCCGAGCGCATGCGCGGAGTTCTGAAACTGGTGGCCGAGAAGTCCGGCTGGGGTCGTGCCATGGCCCCTCGCACCGGCCTGGGCGTCAGCTTCCATTACAGCCATCTGGGTTATTTTGCTGAAGTCGCCGAGGTGGCCGTGGCCGATGACGGCACGGTCAAGGTCAAGAAGGTCTGGGTGGGCGTGGATGTGGGCCGTCACATCATCAATCCGGCGGGCGCCATGAACCAGATCCAGGGCTCGGTTCTGGATGGTCTGTCCGGAGCCCTGCACCAGAAGATCACCATCGAGAACGGTGCCACGGTCCAGTCCAACTTCAATGACTATCCCCTGATGCGCATCTCCGAGGCCCCGGCCGTGGAGGTGCACTTCCTGCTCTCGGAAAACTCGCCGACGGGTCTCGGGGAACCGGCCATGCCGCCGGCACCGCCAGCCCTCACCAATGCCATCTTTGCCGCCACGGGAGTGCGTCTGCGTTCCCTGCCGGTGGATACGGATCTGTTGCGCAAGGCCTGACCTGACGGGCAAGATACCCCGGTGACGCGGCATGAGATCTGCGTCCCTGGGGGATATCCGGCTTGCACAAGCTTCTGATCGCCAACCGCGGCGAAATCGCGGTCCGTATTGCGCGCACAGCCGCTGAGCTGGGGATCACCACCCTGGCGGTCCATGCCCAGGATGATGCCAATTCCCTGCATGTGCGAGTGGCCGATGAGGCCGTGGCCCTGGAGGGCTCCGGCCCGGCCGCCTATCTCGACGCCGCGCGGATCCTGCAGATTGCGGTGGAGCAGGGTTGCGAGGCCATCCATCCTGGCTACGGCTTCCTGTCCGAGAATGCGGCCTTTGCCGAGGCCTGCGAGGCTGCAGGCCTGACCTTTGTCGGGCCCAGCCCCACGACCCTGTCCCTGTTCGGCGACAAGGGCGCGGCCCGTGCCCTGGCCGCGCGGGAAGGCCTGCAGATCCTGGCGGGGACAGACGGGTCAACCAGCCTGGAGGAGGCCCGAGCCTTTCTCGACAGTCTGGGCTCCGATGGCGCGGTCATGGTCAAGGCCGTGTCAGGCGGCGGTGGCCGCGGCATGCGCCCGGCCCGGACCCAGGACGAACTGACCCAGGCCTGGGAACGCTGTGCCTCTGAAGCCCTCTCGGCCTTCGGGGATGGAACCCTCTATGTCGAACGCTTCCTGTCCCGTGCCCGGCATGTGGAGGTCCAGATCGTCGGGGATGGCCGCGAGGTCAGCCACATCTGGGACCGCGAATGCAGTCTCCAGCGTCAGCGCCAGAAGATCATCGAGATCGCCCCGGCCGACACCGTCCCGTCGGGCGTCCGCGAGCAGCTCTGGGCTGCCGCTGTGCGTCTGGGTCAGGCGGCGGACTATCGCGGTCTTGGCACGGTGGAATTCCTCGTCGAGGGCGAGGACTGGGTCTTTATCGAGGCCAATCCTCGGCTCCAGGTGGAGCATACGGTGACCGAGGCTGTGACCGGTCTCGACCTAGTGGGCATCCAGCTGGCCATTGCCGAGGGAGCCAGTCTGGCCGAGCTGGGCCTTGACCAGGGCCGGGTGCCAGCCCCTCGGGGGGTGGCGGTTCAGGCGCGGATCAATCTGGAAACCATGCAGGCCGATGGCTCAGCCCGGCCTGGCGGCGGGGTTCTTTCGGCTTATGAAGCCCCGTCCGGTCCCGGGGTTCGGGTCGACGGCTTTGGCTATGCCGGCTACCGGACCAGTGCCCGCTATGACAGCCTGCTGGCCAAGCTTATCGTCCATACGGTCCAGGGCGGTCTCCCCCGGGCCGTGACCAAGACGGCCCGGGCCCTTTCGGAGTTCCGGATCAGCGGAGCCCCGACCAATATCGGCTTCCTCCAGGCCCTGCTGGCCCATCCGGCAACGGCCATCGGCGAGGTCCATACCCGCTTCATCGAGGCCGAGATGGCGACCCTGCTCGCCACGGACGAGGCCCCGAAACACTATTTCGACGCCGTAACGCCGACGTCTGGCGGGGTCCGGCGGGCCGGGGCGGCGGTGGACGCCTCTGACCCGCTCGCGGTTCTTGCGCTTGGCAAGTCCGAGGTGGCCGTCGAGGGCCAGGAGGATGCGGAGGAGGGGCCTGATGGCACCCTGCCCTTACGTGCACCCCTTCAGGGCACGGTGATCGGCATCTCCGTCCAGCCCGGCGAGACCGTGCTCAAGGGCCAGGCCCTCTTCGTCATGGAAGCCATGAAAATGGAGCATGTGGTCACGGCCGAGGCCTCCGGCATCCTTCGCCAGATCAATGTGGCTGAGGGCGATACGGTCTTCGAGGACCACCCCCTGGCCTATCTGGAAGAGACCGAGGTCGAGGGGGCTCAGGAGGTAGAGGCCGAGGTCATCGATCTCGACCATATCCGCCCTGACCTGGCCGAAGTTCTCGAGCGCCATCGCCTCACCCTGGACGAGGCGCGGCCAGATGCGGTGGCCCGTCGGCGCAAGACCGGCCAGAGGACGGCCCGGGAAAATGTCGATGACCTGCTGGATCCCGGCAGCTTTGCCGAATACGGACCTCTGGTGGTGGCCGCCCGCCGTCGCCGCAACAGCATGGAAGAGCTCATCGCCCAGACCCCGGCCGACGGGATGATCATGGGCCTGGGTCAGGTCAATGGTCACCTCTTCGGGGAGGACAAGGCCCGGGTGGCGGTCATGTCCTATGACTATACGGTGCTGGCGGGCACTCAAGGAGCCCATAACCACGAAAAGCTGGACCGCATGGCCGAGCTGGCCCTGCGCTGGAAACTGCCCACCATCTTCTTCACCGAGGGCGGTGGCGGTCGTCCCGGGGATACCGAGGGCGGCGGCTTTACCCGGGGCTTCGAGTTCTGGGGGCGTCTGTCAGGGGCCGTGCCCCTGGTGGGGATCAATTCCGGCCGCTGCTTTGCCGGAAATGCCGCCATCCTGGGCTGTTGCGACGTGATCATCGCCACCAAGGACTCGGCATTGGGCATGGGCGGTCCGGCCATGGTTGAGGGCGGCGGGCTTGGGGTCTTCCGGCCCGAGGAGATCGGTCCCCTGAAGGTCATGCAGGCCAATGGCACCATCGATGTCCTGGCCGAGGACGAGGCTGATGCCGTGCGTCTGGCCAAGCAGTATCTCTCCTACTTCCAGGGCCCGGTGAAGGACTGGACCGCCAGCGATCAGCGTCTGCTGCGCAGCGTGATCCCCGAGAACCGCCTGCGGGTCTATGATGTGCGCAAGGTCAACGAGCTCATCGCTGATGAGGGTTCGGTCCTTGAGCTGAGGCCGAAGTTCGGCCTGGCCATGATCACGGCTTTCATCCGCATCGAGGGCCGCCCCGTCGGGGTCTTTGCCAATAATCCGCACCATATCGGTGGGGCCATCGACAGTGACGCCTCCGACAAGGCCGCCCGCTTCATGCAG
>CAIYZB010000201.1 GCA_903930545.1 uncultured Alphaproteobacteria bacterium | reverse complement strand
TGAAGAATACGGCCTGCAGTATGTGTCGCTCTACGAGAGCGTGGCCACCTATGGCCGCATTGCCTCCACAGTCGGCTATCCGACCATGATCGAGGAACGCTATCTGATGAGCCCCTCGCCCATCCCCAAGTTCGACAATCCGAAGATGGGCGATAACCCGGCCATCCTGCTTTTCGGAGCCGGGCGCGAAAAGCGCATCTATGCGGTGCCGCCCTATACCCGGGTGCGCAGCCTCGACTTCGAGGACTATCCCTTCGAGACCCAGACCTGGGAAGAGGACTGCGCCCTGTGCGGGGCCACGGACAGCTATCTGGACGAGGTCGTCCTGGATGACTCCGGGGATCGGATGTTCGTCTGCTCTGACAGCCACTTCTGCTCTGACCGTCGCGACGCAGGCCATGTCGGTCCCATGGCTGGCCACCAGCTTGCCAATCTGGACGAGGAACCGGCCTGATGAACGCCATCTCGCAAACGATCCAGGCTGCCCCGCTGCTGCGGGTTTCCGGCCTGAACAAATGGTATGGTCACGTCGTCGGATGCCGCGACGTGTCGTTCGAGCTTCGTCCCGGGGAAGTCCTGGGCGTGGTGGGCGAAAGCGGTTCGGGCAAGACCACCCTGCTCAACTGCATCTCCGGCAAGCTGCAGCCCACCTCCGGTGCCGTCGAGTTCGATACCAGCCGGTTCGGCCTGACCGACATCTATGGCCTGAACGAGCCTGACCGCAGGCGGATGCAGCGCGAGGAATGGGGCTTCGTCCACCAGAACCCCCGCGATGGTCTGCGCATGCGGGTCTCCGGCGGTGCCAATGTGGCCGAACCCCTGATGAACCTCGGCGACCGCAATTTCGGCCGGATGCGCCAGGCCACCATCGAGTGGCTGGAGCGCGTCGAGCTGGATACCCGGCGCATCGACGACAAGCCGCGCAACTTCTCGGGCGGGATGCAGCAACGCATTCAGGTCGCCCGCAACCTGATCCACGGTCCCCGGCTGGTCTTCATGGACGAGCCTACGGGCGGCCTCGACGTCTCGGTTCAGGCGCGCCTGCTTGATCTGCTGCGTGAACTCGTCCGTGACCTGGGCCTGGCGGTGATCATTGTCACCCACGACATGGCCGTGGCCCGCCTGATGGCTGACCGACTGATCGTCATGAAGGGTGGCTTCGTCGTGGAAACCGGTCTGACCGACCAGGTTCTGGACGATCCGCAGCATCCCTATACCCAGCTCCTCGTCTCCTCCGTCCTGCAGATCTAGGTCAGACACATGCAAAATCCGCCTCTGATCGTGGTCGAGGACCTGGCCAAGACCTTCGTCCTTCACAATGCCGACTCCGCGACCATTCCCGTCTTCGAAGGCCTGCATCTCGAGGTCGGGCCCGGGGAATGCGTCGTCCTGGCTGGAGAGTCCGGGGTCGGCAAGTCCACCCTGATGCGCTCCATCTATGGCAACTATCTCCCCACCCAGGGGGCCGTTCGGGTGATGCACGACGGGGCCTATGTCGACATCACCAAGGCTGCACCGCACTCCGTTCTGGATATCCGCCGGCGCACCCTGGGCTATGTCAGCCAGTTCCTTAGGGTCATTCCGCGGATCTCCACCCTGCAGTTGGTCATGGAGCCCCTGCTCGAGAACGGGGTCGATCCCCAGGAAGCCCAGGAGCGGGCCGAGACCCTGCTCAATGCCCTGCGCCTGCCCAAGGCCCACTGGGATCTGCCTCCGGCCACCTTCTCTGGCGGTGAGCAGCAACGGGTGAACATCGCCCGCAGCTTCATCCGCAACTATCCGGTCATGTTGCTGGACGAGCCCACCGCCTCGCTGGATGCGGAAAACCGGGCCATCGTCGTGACCCTGATCCAGCAGGCTCTGGACCGCGGTGCGGCCCTGATCGGCATCTTCCACGACCATGATGTCCGCGATGCCGTCGCGACCCGCCTCTTCGAAGTGAACCAGTTCAAGGCCGCAGCCTAAGCTTATGGAACAGCGTATCTTTTCCGATCTGATTGTTACGCCGGACGGCCTGGTCGCGGGCGAGGTTCTCATCCGCGACGGCTTGGTTGCCGCCGTAGATGCCCGCCCCGGCCCTTCGGCCCAGGCCCTGGACTGGACCGGTGACTGGCTGGTGCCCGGCCTGGTGGACATCCATACGGACAATCTGGAAAAGCATTATCAGCCACGGCCGGGAGCCCTTTGGGACGCCTATGGCGCGGCCCTCGCCCATGATGGTCAATGCGCGGCAGCGGGCATCACCACCGTGCTGGACTCCCTCAGCCTCCATGGCAACAAGGATGGTCTCGATCGCAAGCAGGCCCTGGGCCCCATGATCGGGGCTGTGGACGCAGCCCAGACCGATGGTGCCCTGCGTGCCGAGCACCTTCTGCATCTGCGGTGCGAGGTGACCAATCCCGAACTGCTCAGCCTGCTGGACCCCTTCCTCGGCAATCCCCGCCTGAGGCTCCTGTCGGTCATGGACCACACGCCCGGCCAGCGTCAGATGACGAACATGGACGTTCTGAAGGCCAGGATGATTGCGGCCGGCAGCAGCGAGGACGAAGTGGAAGAGATGATGGCGCGCCGGCATGCCGGTCGCGATCCGGCCATTGCCGAGAGCAATCGCCGGGGCGTGGTCGCCGTAGCCCGCCAGTTCGGCGTGCCCCTCTGCGCCCATGACGACGCCACCGAGGAGCATGTCCGACAGGCCCATCAGGACGGCAGCGTCATCGCCGAGTTTCCGGTGACGCTGGAGGCCGCCCGTCTTTCCAAGTCCCTCGGCATGGCCATCTGCATGGGCGGCCCGAATTTCGTGCGCGGATCCTCGCACTCGGGCAATCTGTCGGCGAGGGAGTGCGCCGAGAATGACCTGCTGGATATCCTGGCCTCGGACTATGTTCCGCTGTCCATGCTGCGGTCGGCCTTCATGTTGATCGATGATTTCGGCTGGACGCCCCAACGCGCCCTGTCTGTGGTCGCGGCTGGTCCGGCCCGTAGTGTCGGCCTCGATGACCGCGGCGAGATCGCTCCGGGCCAGAGGGCTGATCTGCTCAGGGTCTCTCGCCGCTCTGCGGACTGGCCCATCCCGGTGGAAGTCTGGCGGCAAGGTCAGCGCGTCGCATGAGCCCCCGTTACGCGATCTATTATGCGCCCCCGGCCGGGACGGCCCTTTGGGACAAGGCCTCCGCCTGGCTGGGTCGCGATGCCTATGCGGATACTGATTGTGTGCGTCCCGTCTTCGACGACCTTGCCGACCTCGACCTCGATACCCTGACGGCTGATCCTCGGGGCTACGGCTTCCACGCGACCCTGAAGGCCCCCTTCGAGCTGGCCTCCGATCGCAGCGAGGATGAACTTCTGCTCGCCCTGGACCGCTTCGCCGGTGATCTCACACCTTTTGAGGTCGAGATCGCCCCGGCGGCCCTGGGTCGCTTCCTGGCCTTCCGGCTTCAGTCAGAGTCCCTGCAGATGCAGGCTCTGCACGGTGCCTGCGTGAGGGATCTGGATGGCTTCCGGGCACCCTTGTCAGAGTTCGACCTAGCGCGCCGTCGAAAGGCACCCTTGACGCCGGAACAGGACGAAAGGCTCATCACCTGGGGCTATCCCTATGTGTTCGAAGACTTCCGCTTCCACATGACCCTGACTGGCCAGATCCGGGACGATGCTCAGCGCGAGCGGGTGTTGAAGGCCCTGCAGACCTATTTCGCCGATGAGATCGGACCGCACTGTTTCGACGGTGTGGCCCTGTTCAAGCAGGCCGATCGCGACGCTCCCTTCGTGATCCTGAAGCGCACGACGTTCGGCAAGCCTAGGGACTGATCGCGGCAACCAGACGGGCGATGCCCACAGCCATGGTTCCGTCATTCTGGATTTCCACCACGTCATCACCTGTCACAGGGATGGCCTGGGCCCTGGCCAGGCGGGCGGCGACCTCGGTCGCATCCTCCCTGCCCCGCGCCATGAGCCGGGCGGCCAGGATTTCCGGATCCGCTGAGATCGAGACCACCCTCACGCGAGCAAATCGCAGGCGGGCCTCGTCAAGCACGGTTCGCGAGACGTTCACCACAACAGTCTGACCGGCCGACAGGGCCTTGAGGGTGTCGGCGGGCACGCCATAACCCAGACCATGGGCCTGCCAGGACAGGGCATAGGCCCCGACCAGCTGACGCTGAGCAAAGGTTGTCTCATCGATAGCGACATGATCTTCGCCACCGGCGTCTGGCGGTCGGGTGATTTCACGGCGCGGGAAAAGCACGTCCTCCCGACCGCTCAGGGCCGCTCTAGCTCCGTCCAGCAAGGTGTCCTTGCCGACCCCGGAAGGACCGACCACAAGCACCAGCCGTCCTGGTTCAGGCGTATTTTTCGACAAAGGCTTCTGCATCCAGCCGCCGGAAGTCCTCAAGGGCACCAGCAAGTCGGTCATGTTCCCAGTCCCACCAGGCCAGGGCAAGCAGCCCATCGCGGACGGCCTGTGGAAAACGCTCCCGGATAGGCTTGGAAGGAACCCCGCCCACGATGGTGAAGGGTGCCACATCCTTGGAGACAACCGCGCCGGCACCAACAACAGCGCCGGTGCCGATGTTTACGCCGGGCAGAACAGTTGCCCCGTGACCTATCCAGACATCGTGGCCGAGGACGACACGGTGTGACCGGCGCCACTCGAAGAACTCGTGGTCGTCTTCCTCGCCCAGTTCGTATGACCTGGACCGATAGGTGAAATGATGCAGGGCGGCTTTCCAGGTCGGATGGTTGCCGGGATTCAGCCGGGCATCCCGGGCGATGGAGCAGAACTTTCCGATGGTCGCGTAGTTGGCCGAGGCATCATTGACGATGTAGCTATAGGCCCCCATCGAGACTTCCGAGAAGCTGGTGCGGGCACCAATCCGGGTCCAGGGACCAAGGATGCTGTCATGAACCTGGGCATCC
Source organism: uncultured Alphaproteobacteria bacterium (assembly GCA_903930545.1). Taxonomy (GTDB): domain Bacteria; phylum Pseudomonadota; class Alphaproteobacteria; order Caulobacterales; family Caulobacteraceae; genus Phenylobacterium. The sequence goes on along the minus strand of CAIYZB010000201.1, from coordinate 6,414 downwards.
TTGTGGACCACCGGCTCGGCACCGCCAGATGGGGCGTCGCCATCATGAACGAAGCGATCGTAGTAGCGATAGCCCGGCTCGAGGGGCAGATCGGCAAGACGCAGGGACATCAGGCGGCCTCGACAACACTGGCGGGGCGCGGAGACCTGGAGCCATAGACGCGCTCCAGAACCGCCGGGGTCAGGCCGGAAGGCGGGCCATCATAGACGATGGTTCCGGCAGCCATGGCCACGACACGGGTGCAGTAGCGTCGGGCGATCTCAAGGCTGTGGAGGTTGACGATCACGGGAACGCCGCGCTCGTGGCAGATCCGCGCCAGGGCATCCATCACCACGTCAGCATTCACCGGATCCAGGGCTGCGACCGGCTCGTCAGCCAGAACCAGCTCCGGCCTCTGCAGCATGGCGCGCGCAATGGCGACCCGCTGCTGTTGTCCGCCGGACAAGGTGCCCGCGCGCTGAAGCGCGGCATGGGCCATGTCGAGGCTGTCCAGTTCGAGAATGGCCCTGGCCCGGTCCGAGGCCGGAAAGAACTTCACCAGGGCAGCCGGCAAGGGCCGCTCGGCGATCACCCCGACCAGAACATTGGTGATGACATCCAGACGCGGGCAAAGATTGAACTGCTGGAAAATCATGGCGCAGCGCCGGCGCCACCCTCGCAGGCCACTGCCCTTGAGGCGGCTGACATCCTCACCGTTCCAGCTGACCCGACCTTCCGTCGGTTCGGTCAGACGGTTGATCATCCGCAACAGGGTAGACTTGCCTGCACCCGAGCGCCCGATGATGCCAACCAGTTCCCCGGGCCCACAGGTCAGCGACACATTGTCGACCGCCAGGGTATCGCCGAAGCGCTTGCTCAAGCCATGTAGTTCGAGCATCGGACCTCCAGAGGTTCGCCAATCACCTGAGGACGCTAGTCCCCCGGCGTGACACAGAGGTGACGTGGGCCCAGCCCACCGCCGCACCAATCCTCAATTTGTCGATGTCGCTTCAGCGTCACTTCCATCCGTCAGGATCGTCGCAACATGGAGGCCTGAAATGGCAAGACTTGTGGTCATCGGTGCCCTCGCCCTGGATCGGCCGATCCGGCTGAACGGCTGCCCCAAACCAGGGGCACGGCTCATCGGCCGCAGCCTCGAGGGCGACCTCGCCGGCCAACTCGGCGGCGGCGGGGCCAATGCCGGTGTCGCCCTTGTGAGGGCTGGCCACCATGTCCGCCTGTCCTCGATCATCGCGTCAGATGCCGAAGGCGATCAGGCCCTCGCCCTGGCCAAGGCAGCCGAGCTGGACGTCAGTCTGGTCCAGCGCCGGCCAGGTCTCAGCCGAACGACCCTCATCCTGGTCGACCCCAATGGCGAGCGTCTGGTCCTCCATCTGGATCCGGAGCCCGTCGTCCTTTCACCCTTGCCGCCCCCCGACGACGAGGTGATCGATGGCCTCTACCTGCGCGCACCCTATCCGGGTGCCCAGGCCTGGGCGGAAGCCTGCACGGGCCCTGTGATTGCTCACTGGCCAGGTCCGGGCTTTCACGGCCCCTGCGATATTGTGGTGGCTTCAGCAGATGACTGCGACGCGGCGACCCGTGCTGATCCCCTGGCCGCAGGGCAGGCTGTCTTCGGGAACCGTCTCAGCGCCTTCGTCATGACCCACGGAGCTGAAATGGTCGTGGCCCATCTCCAGGGTCGCTCTATCGAAGTGACGCCGTCCCCAGCGACCGTCGTCGATGCGACCGGCGCAGGAGACGTCTTCGCCGCGGGCTTGCTGGACGCCATGGTCGGCGGCGCGGATCTGGAACGGGCGCTGAAGCACGCCTGCGCCTGGGGGGCCATCGCCGTCCGGATCGAGGGATCGGCCCCGGTTACCGGTGCGTTCAGGCCAATCGTGCCCTGAGCTTCTGCGAGAGCGTATCGAGGCCAGCGACGCAGATCATGTAGAGGGCGATGATGAAGAGCGCCTCGTCAAAGGCAAAGATGCGGATACGCTCCTCGAGCTCGAACCCGATCCCGCCGGCACCGACAATGCCCAGGACCGCCGCATTGCGGAAATTGCCTTCGAGGAAATAGAGGCACTGGCTGGCCATCACAGGTGCGACCTGAGGGGCCAGGCCGTATCGCAGCTCGCTCAGGGGAGAGGCTCCCGCCGAGCGGACACCTTCCATGGGCTTGCTGTCACAGTTCTCGATGGCCTCTGAAAACAGCTTGGCCAGGCTGGGTACATCGGCCAGGGCCAGGGCAACGACCCCGCCAAAGGGACCAAGGCCGAAGGCCGAAACCAGGATGAGGGCCCAGACAAGGGCGGGCACCCCACGAAACCAGTCCAGAAGACGGCGGAAGGCAAAATGGACCACCGGCTGGCTGATCACCGTCTTGGCCCCCAGGACGCCTAGAGGCAGGGCCGCAACGGCCGCAAGGCAGGTGCCGGCGAAGGCCATGGCAAAAGTCTCACCCAAGGCTTTGAGAATTCTGGGTAATTGCCCGCCATCTGATGGCGGGATAGCTGCGGCACCGAACAGGGCCAGCTTGTCCAGGCCTGAAAACAGGGAGCCCGGGGCAAGCTGCAGATCCCAGGCCATAGCGAAGAGGGCAAGCAGCCCCCCAATGATTGAGGCCATCACGGCCAGGCGCGGCCGGGCTCGCATGGCCTGGGGCGCGATGGCCATGGCCTGACTGCGGGACTCTACAGTCATTTATCGGCTCCCAGTCCGATCAGCCGGTGCCGCAAGGCCTCCGAGCCAATATCGATGAGGAAGATCATCCCCACGATCAGCAACAGGATCGCAAGATAAGTGTCGAATTCCGTGTAGGTAATCGCCCGCTGCAGCTCCAGACCGATCCCCCCGGCACCGACGATGCCCAGAGCGGCAGCGCCGGCCAGATTGCCTTCGAGCCTGATCAGGGCATAGGACGCATAGTTGGGCAGGACCTGGGGGATGACCCCGTAACGGATACGGCTGACCGGCCCGGCCCCGGCTGCGGTCAGGGCCTCGAGCTGGCGCGGATCGATTTCCTCATTGATCTCTGAAAAGAGCTTTCCGAGACCGCCCATGGTCGAAATCGCCAGGGTTATGACCCCTGCAAGGGGCCCGACACCAAAGGCCGCCACCAGGATGAGGGCGAGGATCAATTCGGGCAGGGTTCGCAGGGCTTCTAGGCCGCGCCTCACAACAAACCGCACCGGCGCAAACGGCATGAGGTTCCGGGCACACAGGAATGAGGCCGCCAAGGCACCAACAGTGCCCAGCACCGTCGCCAGGATCGCCATCTCGACGGTCTGCCAACCCAGCCTGAGCCAGAGCGGCAGGTCATAGAACCACCAGGCCAGGGACCCTTCAGTCCCCCTGTCGGCCAGGAGCGCATCTGACCTCAGGTTGGGAACCATTCGGTCCAGAAAGTCGGCGACCCGGCCCATGGGATCGCCGCCGATGTCAGACGAGAAGAACTGGCTCCTCTGGAAGGAGACAAGCAGGATCGCCGAGAACACCAAAAGCCCGATCAGGGCCTGGCCCCTCTGGCGGCTTAGTGTGGTGCGCCTGAGTGCCTCGAATGCGACGACTGCACTATCAGGGTGCGACAAGGGCGTCCGCCTCAGTGGGTTCGAATTCCGCAGCCTTCGGGATCCAGGAAGAGGCCCACCCGAAGGCCTCCTTTGCCTCCAGATGCATGGCCACATGAATGCCGATCAGCCGGAACCGCAGCTCGTCCTCGATATCGCGACGCACGACGATGGCCTTGGTGGCGCGCGGACGACCCCGCCAGATCACCTTCAGATCGCCACAGGCGGCATCCTGGGGACGATCACCCCGACAGAGACGCTGCCAGGCTGCCGCATTGATCACCAGGGCATCGGCGGCACCTGACCGCAGCCTGGCAGCCGCAGCCTCTGGGTCAGTCGCCACGTCTTCGCGAGCGAAGAAACCGGGGCCAGCCCCGCGATCTGCGAGGGCGCGCCTGGGCAGGCCGTAGGCGAATGCGGCCTTGCCGGCGAAGACAATTGTTCCGCCCTTCAAGCCAGCAAGGCTGGTCCGGGTCGATGCCTTCCTGGTGGCCACGAGGACGGGGATCCGGTTGAGGTCCCCGGTCGGACGCAGGGTCAGGATAGACCGCGTCTTCGCCTTCACCGGTTCGAAGGCGGCAGGGCCCAGCACTGCCATGTCCAGGGCTCCGGATTCCAGGGCCCTGCCAGCGTCCGCCTCATTGGCAACCGGGCACTCCTGGACATCGCGCGCCAATCGGCCGGCCAGGTGTTTGTAATAGGCGAGCTGTCCCGCCGGCGCGCTGGATGCCAGACTGCGACAGGGGCCCGCCTTGCCCGTAACAGCAGCGATCCGGAAGGTCGCCGCCTCTGCGGCACCCGCCGAGAACAAGGCCACCGCCGCCAATACTGAAACCAATCTCATGACGACTTCCCCGGACGTCCACCAGCCCTGCGATTGGCAATGTCAGCCGCACGCAGCTTGATGACATCGGCATAGAAGTCTCGATCGACCGCCGTCATGGCACTGCCGTCAGCCTGACCGATACCGACCCAGAGGTCCGGATCGTCATAGGCCAAGGCCGCCAGGGCACCCCGAGTCAGGTCGATAAAGGCCTGGGGGCGGTCGGTGCGGGTTACGAAGGCCACATTGGGAACAGGGCCCGCGACCCAGATCATTCGAAACCCATTGGCATCAACAAGACCGCGCCGGGCCATGGTCTGGATCGGTCCCGTCGTGAACCCATCCACCGGGTTGCCGCCGCCGACAGAAATGACGGCTGCGTCAAACTGGCCGTTCTCAAGGGCCATGACCGCCTGGGTATGGCCACCGGCAAAGCTCGTCTTGCCGAAATAGGTGTCCGGATCGATGCCCTGTGCGCGCATCTGCGAGCGCGGAAACAGGTAGCCGGAGGTCGAGTTGAAGTCGACATAGCCCAGGCTGCGGCCCTTCATGTCTGCAAGGCTCTTGATCGGGCTGTCGGCCTTCACGATCACGGCCGAGTAATAGCCCATGGCCCCCTCGGCCTGACGGACCGTCAGGATGGGGGCGACCAGCTTCCCGACCTGGGCATCGGCATTGGCGTAACTGCCCGCTGCCAGCTGGGCCATATCAACCTGGCCTGAAGCGATGGCCTGGATCGCGCCATTGTAGTCGGAGCTCTCATAAACCTTCACGGGCAGGCCGGTCGCCTCGCCCAGATACTGCCGATAGAAATCCCAGCGCTTGGCCATGGTGGGGTCGTCCTCCGCCCCCCGGACGGCGAACCGCACCTGCTTCATCTGCTCGCGCCAGGTTCCTGAGGCTGCTTCGCCCTTTCCCCCGCAGCCGGAAACCATGAGGCCACTGGCCGCCAGCATGGCCAAGAAAAAACCTGTTCGCCGCATAGGGGTCTCGCACCAGCCAGCAGAAGCGCCAAACCTAGGATGGGCTCGCCGCATGTCGGGACGATGACGCCTAGGTGACGTTAAGTCTGCGGACCCTCAGCTTGTCGCCATCTGGTCAGGGAAACCGCCGCGGCTTGTGATCCTGAGCCAGGCCAAGGGTTTTCCCGATCCTGAAGGCCTTAGCCGACACCGGGTCCGGGGTCGCCGTCGAGGGCGGCGAGGTCCAACTGGACCTCAAGACTGGAGTTTCGGGTTTAATGACGTGCTCCCCGTGATCGGATTGACTTCCCTGGGCTCCCGGCGCGAACTCTCTGCGAAATGAACTGCGCGGGGGAGCAGGCGTGGTCATTGCCGAACCGAAAGGTCGACCCAAATTGAACAGGCCGCCGGAGATCGAAGACCACCCCCCGACAGAACTGGCGGCCGCCCAGCGAAACCAGGGCATTGATCATATCCGGGTCGGTCTGACAGCCCTGGTGATCTTCCATCACACCGCGATCGTCTATGGCGGTTCAGGTGGTTGGTTCTGGAGGGCCGAACCCGACGGATCGAACCCCTTGCTGGTGGTGTTCAACGCCGTCAATCAGGCCTACTTCATGGGCTTCTTTTTCCTGCTGGCCGGTTATTTCACGCCACAGGCCTATGAGAAGAAAGGTTCCGGGCGTTTTCTGCAGGATCGGCTTGTGAGACTGGGAATCCCGCTCGCGGTCTTCTTCCTTCTGCTCCATCCCCTCACCGTCGCCATTGTCCGGACCCGGGATGGTCACCCGCTCCTGGAGGGGTGGTGGCAAATGATCGTTGCGCGTGATTTCGGACCCGGGCCGCTTTGGTTTGCCGAGGCCCTGTTGATTTTTGCCCTTGCCTACGTGGGATGGCGGGAGGCCCTGAAGCGATCAGCCAGGCCGGCCTTCAGTCTGGCCGCCCTGCCCGGCAACGCCATCCTGGCCATTGCAGCCGTCATGATCGGGATCGTGTCCTTCCTCATAAGGCTGGTTGTTCCGATCGGACACGAAGTGGCCGGGCTGCAACTCGGCTATTTCGCACCCTATGTCTTCCT
>CAIYZB010000200.1 GCA_903930545.1 uncultured Alphaproteobacteria bacterium | reverse complement strand
TGGGACCGCGCAGAACTTCCGTCCGCTCGATGAAGATCGAGGGGGTCGAGGAGTCGGCCATGGAGTTGGAGAACACGCCGTCCGAATAGAGGGCCACCGACGGGTCGGTGCCGATCGCGTTGGTCAGACGACCAAAGCCGCGGATCGAGAGACGGTCATTGTTGGTGTAGGCCATGCTGGGGCTGACGCGCGCCAGATCTTCCACCGAGGCCACCCCGAGCAGGTCGCGACGTTCGCTGGTATAGGCCGTAACGGCAACCGGAACGTCCTGGAGGCTCTGCTCACGCTTTTCAGCGGTGATGACCAGTTCTTCGATGGTGTTGCCGGATTGGGCTGCAGCGGGAGCCGCCGCGGCCGTCAGGGCCGCAACAGAGGCCCCCATAATAAACAGACTGCGCATACGCAGAGACTTGATCATATTTACCTCCCAGCCAGACGCGGGCTTCCCCGCCCGTCGCGTGCTTAAAACACACCCTCGAGGCCCGGGACACCTTGCGCAAGGCAAAAATACCCACAGGCGAGTTTTCTCTTCCCGAGCGTGTCAAAAATCCCGCTACATATGGTGAGTTTTGACATCGATGATCAAAGCGGAAGGGATTCATTTACCCTGAGCCCCCTCAAAACCCACCAATTTGGGGTCGAATCGTGTGCGGGGCGACTCTGGATCGCGTGCGGCGCTAGTGGGCCGAAACCCTCATTATGGGGATCTTTACCACGTCGGCTAACCTGGCCCTAATCCTGCTGGCCTAGACCGGATCCTGGCAAGAATGCCACCGGGCTTCAAAACGAAGCGCCGGATTCTGAAAAACAGGAATCCAGTCCATGCCCAATAGCGTGAACACCAATGCCGGGGCCATGGTTGCCCTGCAGAACCTGAACCAGACCAATTCCGAGCTCAACACGGTTCAGGGCCGGATCAATACCGGCAAGAAGGTCGCCTCCTCCAAGGACAATGGCGCGATCTGGGCCATTGCCCAGAACCAGCGTGGCACCTCCAACGCCCTCAACGCCGTCCGTGACTCCCTGCAAAGGGCCCAGTCGACGGTGGACGTCGCCATTGCCGGCGGCGAAACGGTCTCCGATCTGCTCCTTCAGATGAAGGAAAAGGCTCTGGCCGCCTCTGATACCACCCTGGACACTACTTCCCGCTCCGCCCTGAACGAAGATTTCAAGGCCCTGCGCGATCAGGTGGCCAAGGCCGTTACGAACGCCGATTTCAACGGCGCAAACATGATCAAGGCCTCCGGCAGCACCATTGCCGCCCTGGCCAATGCCGATGGCACCTCCAAGATCACGGTCGCGGCCCAGTCCCTGGCCCTCGGCGGTGCCAACGTCACCGTTGCGGCCACGGCTTCGCTGTCCACCGCGACCATCGCCAATACCCTGATTGCCACGGTGACCACCTCGATCACCAATGTCTCCACCGCCCTGGCCAAGCTGGGTACCGGTTCCAAGGCCCTGGGGTCGCACATGAACTTTGTCGACAAGCTCCAGGACACCATGGACACCGGTATCGGTAACCTGGTGGACGCCGATCTGGCCAAGGAAAGCGCCAAGCTCCAGTCGCTGCAGACCAAGCAGCAGCTGGGTGTCCAGGCCCTGTCCATCGCCAATGGCAGCTCGTCCATGCTGCTGGGCCTGTTCCGCTAGGATCAGCCCTTTATCTTCTGATGCGCGGGGCTCTTGCGGGTTCCGCGCATTTTTTATGCGCTCAGCTCTGCCACCTGAGCCTCGAGACATGAGACCAGGTCCCGTGGATCCAGTTCCACCTGCAGGCCTCGCCCCCCGCCATTGACGAAGACCCTGTCCCAGTCGTGGGCAGGCGCGTCCAGAAAGGTCGGAACCCGGCGCTTCTGGCCAAAGGGACTGACCCCGCCCACACGATAGCCGGTCATCCGCTCTGCATCGGCGGGCTTCATCATGGCCGCGGACTTGCCCCCGGCAGCTGCGGCCAGCTTCTTCATGGCCACCTCCCGGTCCGAGGCCAGGACCACACAGACGGGACGGCCGTCCACCTCGGCCATCAGGGTCTTGAGCACGCGGGCCGGGTCCGCCCCGAGGGCCTCGGCCGCCTGGAGACCGACCCGCCCCCCGGCGGGGTCATAGTCATAGGTACTCAGGGTGTAGGCTACACCTGAGCGATCGAGGAAGAGGGTGGCGGGGGAGGTCTTGGCCATGGGTCTTCCAAACCTGCCGGCCAGGCCGGGTCAAGGCGGTTGTCGGTCCTCGTCTGGCCGGGCAAGGTCTGTACATGTCAGCCCTGCTTCTTCTCGCCCTGCCGGCCGCCCTCACCGAGGCCCCGGTGACGCGCCCGGTGGCCATTGACCGGCTGCAAGACCTCAATTCAGCCCTGCTCAGTCGTCCCAGTGCGACGGCGACCCTACAGGCCTGGTGCGACAAGGCTCATCCGGGGGCGAAGATCGTGGCCATTCAGGTCAAGGGGGCGGTTCGCCCGGCGGGACCCAGGGAGCGGGCGGACCTCAAGATCAAGGCCGATGAGCCCATCCGCTATCGACGGGTGCAGCTGACCTGCGCCGATCAGGTTCTGTCCGAGGCCGACAACTGGTACCTGCCCGGCCACCTCACCTCGGAGATGAACCGCGCCCTGGAGACCACCGAGACCCCCTTTGGGGTCGTGGTGCGTCCCCTGGACTTCCGGAGGACCACCCTGCGGACCGATCTGATGATCCGGCCGGGCCATGACTGGCCGTGGCACAGGTGGTCCGTTCCAGCCGAGATCCTGCGCCACCGCGCGGTGCTGAGCACGCCGGACGGGCAGGTCTTCAGCCTGGTGGTGGAGACCTATCAGGATGACCTGATCGTCCCGTGACCCCCCTCCGT
>CAIYZB010000199.1 GCA_903930545.1 uncultured Alphaproteobacteria bacterium | reverse complement strand
CTGCCGGGACCTACGGTCACCCCGACACGATCCAGTCGGTCAAAGGCGAGACCCGCCTTGCCCATCATTTCCTGGACCAGGGGGGCGAGGCGCTCCTGATGACCCCGGGCCATGGGCTCGGCCCGGGTCGACAGCACATGGTCGCCGTCCAGCACCGCCACGGAACAGGCGGTGAGACAGGTATCAAAGGCCAGGATCCTCACGGCGGGCTAGAGCGCCTGCTCGACCCGCGTCACTTCCGGCACATAGTGCTTGAGCATGTTCTCGACCCCGGACTTCAGCGTCGCCGAGGAGGACGGGCAGCCCGAACAGGCCCCGCGCAGGTGCAACCAGACCACGCCGGTGTCGGACTCGAAGCGGCTGAACAGGATATCGCCCCCGTCCTGGGCCACGGCAGGCCGGATGCGGGTGTCCAGCAGATCCTTGATCTCGGCCACCACCTGGGCGGTCTCGCCCTCATAGACCTCATCATCATGGCCCGCCGAGCTGGGTGCCGCGTCGGCGGCATCCGTGAACAGGGGCTGGCCAGAGGTGAAGTGATCCATGATGGCCGCCAGGATCGGGGCCTTCAGGTGGGGCCAGGCAAAGTGATCGGCCTTGCCCACCGTTATGAAGTCGGTGCCGAAAAAGACCCGGGTCACCCCTTCCAGATCAAACAGATCCGAGGCCAGAGGCGAGGCCTGGGCCTCCTGGGCGGTGCGGAAATCCCGCGATCCTTCGGCAAGCACTTCCCGGCCGGGGAGGAACTTGAGGACTTCGGGGTTCGGGGTCGCTTCGGTCTGGATGAACATGGGGTTGATTTGGCGCTTTGGAGAGCGGTTCGCAAGTCCTGCCACTCAGGCGAGGTCCTCGATCTCTTCGTCGGTGAGGTCGCCGGGCACCACTGTCACGGGCACCTTGCGCGTTCCCCACTTGACCCCGTCCTTGGCGATGGAGGCCACGAGAGGCCCCGGTCCACGTCCGCCCACAGCCGCCGCCAGGACCAGGATCTTGATATCCGGGTCCTCGGAAATCACCTTGCGCAGGGCTGCGCGGGTACTTTCAGCCTCAATGAGGATGAATTCCGGCGGCTGACCGCTTTCGGCCACCACGAACTCGGCCATGGTCTGGAGGACCTCTTCGGCCTCTTCCCGGGCCTGGCGCTCGATCTCGTCGCGGACACCGGACCAGTGCTCAAAGACCGCCGGTTCCAGGACCCTCAGCAGGGCGACATGGCCGCCGGTGGATCGGGCCCGGCGACAGGCAAAGCGCAGGGCGGCCCGGAACTCTTGGCTGTCATCGGCAATGACCAGAAACTTGCGCTGACTCATGGGGCGAAGTTGGCCCGACCCAATCTCCAGCGCAAGCCTCGGAATTAGCCCGCCCAGAAGCCAACGATCCTGCGGACCTCGGCCATGTTGGGGGCCGCGACCGCGCGGGCCCGCTCGGCACCTTCGGTGAGGACGCGGTCGATCTCCGCCGGATCTGCCAGATAGCGACGCATCTCGTCGCCAATGGGGCCCATGACCGAGACCGCCAGGTCCGCCAGCTTCGGCTTGAAGGCCCCGAAGCCCTGACCGGCAAACTCGGTGAGGACATCCTGGGCCGTGCGACCTGCCAGGGCGGCATAGATGCCAATGAGGTTTTCCGCCTCGGTCCGGCCCTTCAGATCTACCAGCAGTTCCGGAAGCGGTTCCGGATCGGTCCGGGCCTTGCGGACCTTCTGGTTAATGGCATCGGCATCGTCGGTGAGGTTGATGCGCGAATAGTCCGAGGGGTCGGATTTCGACATCTTGGCCGTCCCATCCCGCAGGGACATGATCCGCGCACCCGGGCCCTCGGTGAGGGCTTCAGGCAGGGGGAAGTGGCCCGGCACCGCAAAGTCGTGATTGAACTTGGCAGCGATGTCGCGGGTCAGTTCCAGATGCTGGCGCTGATCCTCGCCCACCGGCACATGGGTGGCCTTGTAGATCAGGATGTCGGCGGCCTGGAGCACGGGATAGGTATAGAGCCCGACGCTTTCGCGCTCCTTGTGCTTGCCGGCCTTGTCCTTGAACTGGGTCATCCGGTCCAGCCAGCCGAGGCGGGCCACACAGTTGAACACCCAGGCCAGTTCCGCATGCTCCGGCACAGCGGACTGGGGAAAGATGGTGGCGATCTTGGGGTCAAGACCCGTGGCCAGATAGGCCGCAGCGATCTCGCGGACCTGGGTCTTGAGCTTGGCCGGGTCCTGCCAGGCGGTAATGGCATGGAGGTCGGCGACGAAGATGAAGGTCTCGATCTCGTGCTGCAGTCGGGTGAACTTCACCAGGGCACCGAGATAATTGCCCAGGTGCAGGTCCCCGGAGGGCTGGACGCCGGACAGCACGCGTCGGGGCCCCGCAAAGGCAGGAGGAGTGGCTTCGGTCATGGGATCAGGCTTTTGTCAGAGAAAGGGTCAGGAACGGCTCAGCCCCTTTTGGGGGCTCAGGCGCTGCGCCATCGAAACGGGGTCTGACCGGTCATTACCATGGCCGATGGCATAGTCCGCGGCCGCGTTCAGAGCAAGTCCGGGGCGGGCGGCGCGGCCCCCTCCCCCTTGCGCCGGGTGACCGCCGCCCGGGCCTCGGCCAGGGTGACACCGCGGAAGGCGAAGATCAGGACCGCATAGATCAGGGCCCCCGCCATGCAGACCAGCAGGACCGTGATCTCCTTCGGCCCCAACCCGATCAGACGAACCCCTGACAGAGGGGCTTCCAGGCTGGTGCGGAAATAGGAGGCCGCAAACATGGCCCCGCCCATGCCCAGGCTGGCCAGGATGATGCGGCCGATCCGCGACCAGGCATCGGCTGAGGGGGTGTAGTCCTTGCGGCTGCGCAGGGTGAAGGCCATCTGGGCCACGGTGATCCAGGTGGCGAGACTGGTGGCCGCCGCGATCCCCTGAAAGCCCACCAGGTAGAAGAGACCGACCCCGAAAGCGATATTGAGAGCCACGGAGATCAGGGAAAACCGCATCGGGGTCTTGGTGTCCTGGCGGGCAAAGAAGGCCGGCTGCAGGATCTTGACCAGGACAAAGGCCGGCAGACCCCAGCCATAGTGGAAGAGTATGGCCCCCGAGGCCACCGCATCGGCATGGACAAAGGCGCCCCGGGTGAAAAGGCCGTCCACCAGAAAGACCGGCATGGCCAGGACGGCCGCTGCCGCCGGCAGGCAAAGGGCCATGCCAAAGACCAGGGCCTGGTCCATGGCCGACTGGGCATCCGCCTCGTCCCGGCTCCCGAAGGCCTGGGACAGGCGCGGCAGCAGGGCAACCCCGATGGCCGTGCCCACAAGGGACAGGGGCAGTTGGTAGAAGCGGTCGGCGACGCTCATCCAGACCCGCATACCCGCAACCTGGGAGGCCAGCATGGTGGAGATGAAAATATTGACCTGAACCGCACTGGAGGCGAGCGCTCCAGGAATGGTCAGCTTTATCAGAGCCTTGACCTCTGGAGTCAGCCTGGGAACCACAAGCCCGATCCGGGCCCCGGTTTTCCAGGCCCCCCACCAGCATATCCCCGCCTGGGCGACACCCGCGACAATGGTGGCCCAGGAGGCGGCATAGGCGGCCCGAACCGGATCATGCTGAGGCAGGACTGCGGCCAGCATCACCAGGTTCAGGATGGTGGGATAGAGGCCATAGACAATGAACCGCCCCCGGGCTGTGAGCACACCCGCCAGGAGGGAGGCCACCACCATACAGGGGAGATAGGGCATGGTGATCTGGGTCAGGGTCACCGCCAGGCGGAACTTTTCCGGATCCGCCACATAGCCCGGGGAATAGACCAGCATGATCCAGGGCATGGTCAGCTGGGCCACCAGGGTGAGCACAATGGTGGCCGCTGCCATGGTGGCCAGGGCATCGGTGGCCAGCTGGTCTGCCGAGCGTTCACCGGCCTCGGCCAATCTGCGGGAATAGGAGGGCACAAAGGCCGCCGCAAAGGCACCTTCGGCAAAGATCCGCCTGAACAGGTTTGAAAAGGCCTGGGCGGTGAAATAGGCGTCCGCCGCCACGGTGAGGCTGGCCCCCATCCGGGCCGTGATCACCAGATCCCGCGCCAGACCCATGAACCGGCTGACCAGGGTCAGGCCGGAATAGATCATCGAGGACCGGATCATGCCGGGGGCTTTGGGGGCGGTCTTGGTCACGCCTGCTCTCTGCGCCTGCGGGCGAAGTCAGGTCAAGCCTCCTGCCCCCTCCGTCGCGCTTCGCGCGCCACCTCCCCCAGGGGG
>CAIYZB010000198.1 GCA_903930545.1 uncultured Alphaproteobacteria bacterium | reverse complement strand
CGATCACGTCACCGGTATTGACGCTGTCACCCACCCGAACCAGCGGGCGCTGGTTGATGCAGGTGGAGGTGTTGGACCGCTGGAACTTCTGCAGACGATAGATATCGACGCCCGCCTTGTTGGGGTCGGTCTCTTCCGTCGCGCGGATGACGATCCGGGTGCCGTCGATCTGTTCGACCACACCGGTTCGGCGGGCGACAACCACGGCACCGGAGTCCACGGCCACGATGCTTTCCATGCCGGTGCCGACCAGGGGCGCATCCGACTGGATGAGCGGCACGGCCTGCTTCTGCATGTTCGAGCCCATGAGGGCGCGGTTGGCGTCATCGTTTTCGAGGAAGGGGATGAGGGAGGCGGCGACCGAAACAACCTGCTTCGGCGACACGTCCATCAGGTCAACCTGATCCTTGGCGAGCAGCGAGGGCTCGCCATTGATCCGGCCAGGAACCAGATCCTCGACGATCTCGCCGTTCTTCAGCTGGATATTGGCCTGGGCAATGACGTGCTTGGCCTCTTCCATGGCCGACATATAGACGACCTCGTCCGTCGTCTTGCCGTCCTTGATGCGCCGATAGGGGCTCTCGATGAAGCCGTACTTGTTGACCACGGCATGGGTAGCCAGGGAGTTGATCAGGCCGATGTTCGGGCCTTCCGGCGTTTCAATCGGGCAGATCCGGCCATAGTGGGTCGGGTGCACGTCTCGGACTTCAAAGCCGGCCCGCTCGCGGGTCAGACCACCCGGGCCAAGGGCCGAGAGACGGCGCTTGTGGGTGATTTCCGACAGCGGGTTGGTCTGGTCCATGAACTGGGACAGCTGGGACGACCCGAAGAACTCACGAACCGCGGCCGCTGCCGGCTTCGCATTGATGAGGTCGTGGGGCATGACCGTGTCGATATCGACCGAGCTCATGCGTTCCTTGATGGCGCGTTCCATACGCAGCAGACCGACGCGATACTGGTTCTCCAGCAGCTCGCCCACCGAACGGACCCGGCGGTTGCCGAGGTTGTCGATGTCGTCGATTTCGCCACGGCCGTCGCGCAGACCCACCAGGGTCTTGAGCACGGCCAGGACGTCGTCCTTGCGAACCACGCGGACATCGTCCGGGCAGTCCAGCTCGAGACGCATGTTCATCTTCACGCGTCCGACCGAGGACAGGTCGTAGCGTTCGCTGTCGAAGAACAGCGACTTGAACATGGCTTCAGCGGCTTCAACGGTCGGGGGCTCGCCCGGACGCATCACGCGGTAGATGTCGAACAGGGCGTCCTCGCGGGCGTTGTTCTTGTCCACCCGCAGGGTGTTGCGCATGTAGGCGCCCATGGTCACCTCGTCGATGTCCAGGACATCGAGGGTGGAGAAGCCTTGCTCTTCCAGGGACGCCAGCAGGGCCGCGTCCAGTTCGTCACCGGCCTCGGCATAGATCTCGCCGGTTTCCATATTGACCAGGTCGCGGGCCAGATAGCGGCCGGACAGGGCCTCAGGGGCCAGCAGCAGGGTCTTCAGACCGCTGTCGGCAAACTTCTTGGCATTACGGGCAGAAATCTTCTGGCCAGCCGGAGCCACTTCTTCGCCGGTGTCGGCGTCGATCAGGGCATATTCCGGCTTCACGCCACGCCAGCGGTCGGGCTTGTAGGCCGTGGACCAGCCCTCGGGGCCCTTCTTGCCGGCGGCGACCTTCACATAGGGAATGGTCTCGTAGAAGGTGGAGAGGATCTCCTCACCATCCATGCCCAGGGCCATCAGGAAGGTGGTGGCGGGCAGCTTGCGGCGACGGTCGATACGGACAAAGACGATGTCCTTGGCGTCGAACTCGAAGTCCAGCCACGAACCGCGATAGGGGATGACCCGGGCGGCGAACAGGAGCTTGCCCGAGGCGTGGGTCTTGCCCTTGTCGTGGTCGAAGAAGACGCCGGGCGAACGGTGCATCTGGGAGACGATGACCCGCTGGGTGCCGTTGACGATGAAGGTGCCCTTCTCCGTCATGAGCGGGATGTCGCCCATATAGACGTCCTGCTCCTTGATATCCTTCACGGAGCGGGCGCCGGTTTCCTCATCGGTTTCAAACACGATGAGGCGCAGCTTCACCTTCAGCGGCGCCGCATAGGTCATGTCGCGCTGGACACATTCCTCGACGTCGTATTTCGGCTCCTCGAATTCATAGGAGACGTATTCGAGCACGGCGCGCTCGTTGAAATCCTTGATCGGGAAGACGGACTTGAAGACCGCCTCGATCCCTTCCTCACGGCGTTCGCCGGCGCGGACTTCGCGCTGCAGGAACTGTTCGTAGGAGGAGCGCTGAACCTCGATGAGGTTCGGCATCTGCACGGCTTCGGGGATGCGGCCGAAAGACTTGCGGATCCGCTTCTTGCCGGTGAAGGTTTGAGCCATTTTGTTCCCTTGAACGACCCCCGATGGGAATTCGGGCGTCGGGTCATTACGTCCTGCGTCCACCCTCAGCCCCCTTGCGGGGACTGGACGCTGGAATAGCCCCTGTATCGCCAGGGGCGCTCCCTCGCATGACCGGAGGGTGGCGGGTCATGCCTCGGAGCCGTGGCGCGCAAAGAATCACGTCTGACGCGAATCTTAATTTTGCGGAGGAGCGGAGATAGGCTCTTTGGTTAGAGAAGGGAAGCCCCCACGCAAAGAAAAGTTGACAGCCTCTTTATCGGCCGGGGCTAGGATTCGCCCACAGCCTGCCCCAACCTGCCCCTCATGCAGGTGAACCGCCGAACTCTAGTGACCCTGCCCCTGGCCTTCGCAGCCCTGGGGGCTGGCAGGGATGGTCTGGACCAGATCCTTTCCCCCTCTGGCGGGATGCCCATGGCGAGTGCCGGGATCATGGCCCGTGGCCCCGATGGAAGGCTCAAACTCTCCCTTAGCGGTGGACTGGCCCAGACCCCGGACGGAGCCCGGGCCTTTCGTCCGGACCAGCCCTTCAGGGTGGCATCGGTCTCCAAGATGTTTGCAGCCATCTGCCTGGTGCGGCTGATCCCGGAAGGGCTCGACCGGGATGTTTCAGACACCCTGGGCTTCCAGCTGCGCCACCCGGCCTTTCCAGACTCCCCCATCACGGCTCGGATGCTCCTGTCCCATACCAGCGGTCTCAGGAATGGCGACAGCTATCCGGTACCCTTCAACCATCCCCT
>CAIYZB010000197.1 GCA_903930545.1 uncultured Alphaproteobacteria bacterium | reverse complement strand
CCCCCTCCACCGCTTCGCGGTCCCCCTCCCCCAGAGGGGGAGGAATGGCGCCGAGCTAATTGCTCCCCCTCTGGGGGAGCTGTCGGCGAATGCCGACTGAGGGGGTCAGTTCACCGCGGCCAGTCGTGCAAGTGCACTCTCAAGCTTGGCATGGGCGGCCTGGGACTCTTCCAGACGCTCACGGTTCTGCTCGATGATCTCTTCCGGGGCCCGAGCGACAAAGTCGGGATTGTCCAGCTTCTTTGCCGTGCGGTCGATGTCGGAGGCCAGGGAGGCAATTTCCTTGGCCAGACGTGTCTTTTCCGCGGCCAGATCGATGAACTCCGCCACTGGCAGGGCCAGGGTCGCGCCCTCGACCACGAAGGGGATCGAGCCCTCCGGTGCCACAGCCACCTGACGCACATCGCTGACCCGCAGCATCTGGGCGAAGACGGCACCGGCAGAGGCAAAGACCTTCTGCTGGGCTTCGGTGGCCTCGATGATCAGCAGGGGCGGCTTGGCGGACAGCGGCACATTGAGTTCGGCCCGGACCGAGCGGCCCTCGCCGATGGCAGCCACCAGCAAACCGATCTCGGCATCCGCGGCCGGATCGATCAGAGCGCCGTCCAGAGCCGGCCAGCGGGCCGAGATCAGCAGGGGCTCGGAGCGAGCCGCGCCGAGGTCTGCGGTCTTGTCCCAGAGCTCTTCCGTCAGGAAGGGCATGACCGGGTGGAGCAGCTTGTAGATCACGTCCAGAGCCCAGGCGGCCGTGGCCTGGGTCTCGGCCTTGGCGGCCGCGTCCTCACCTGTGAGGATCGGCTTGGCCAGTTCCACATACCAGTCGCAATAGGTGTTCCAGATGAACCGGTAGAGGGTGCCGGCCACGTCATCAAAGGCGCAGTTTTCAAGCGCCTTGGTGACCGCTCCAACCGTGCGGGTGGTCTCACCAATGATCCAGCGATTGAGCACGCCCTTGACCTCGACCGGGTCGAAACCCTCGGCCCGGGCGCAGCCATTCATTTCGGCAAAGCGGGTGGCGTTCCACAGCTTGGTGCCGAAATTGCGATAGCCTTCAATACGTTGCTTGGCGAGCTTGATGTCGCGGGCCTGGCCGGACATGGCGGTAAGGGTAAAGCGCAGGGCATCGGCCCCGAACTCGTCCACCAGCTCCAGGGGGTCCATGACATTGCCCTTGGACTTGGACATCTTCTTGCCGTCCGCGTCGCGGACCAGGGCATTGATGAAGACCCGCTTGAAGGGCACGTCCCCCATGAAGTGCAGGCCCTGCATCATCATCCGGGCAACCCAGAAGAAGATGATGTCAAAGCCCGTCACCAGGGTGGAGGTCGGATAGAAGCGCGCGACGTCAGAGGTCTTTTCCGGCCAGCCGAGGGTCGAGAAGGGCCAGAGACCGGAAGAGAACCAGGTGTCCAGAACGTCGTCGTCCTGACGCAGGACTTCCTCGTGACCATAGTGTTCAAGGGACGCGGCCCGAACCTCGACTTCCGTCTCTGCGACAAAGATCCGGCCATCGGGGCCATACCAGGCCGGGATCCGGTGTCCCCACCAGAGCTGGCGCGAGATGCACCAGGGCTCGATGTTCCGCATCCACTCGAAATAGGTCTTTTCCCAGTGGCGGGGTTCGAAGACCATGCGCCCGTCCTCCACCGCCTTGATGGCGGGCTGGGCCAGGACCTTGGCATCCACATACCACTGGTCGGTCAGGTAGGGCTCGATCACCGCACCGGACCGGTCCCCATGGGGAACGGCGTGGCGGGTCTTTTCGATCTCGCGCAAAAGGCCCAGCTCTTCAAAGGCCGCGACGACCTTCTTGCGGGCCTCGAACCGGTCAAGGCCCTGATAGTCGGCCGGAGCGTTCTCGTTGATCCGGCCATCATCGGTGAGGATGTTGATGATGGGCAGGTTGTTGCGCTTGCCCACCTGATAGTCGTTGAAGTCGTGTGCCGGGGTGATCTTCACCGCACCGGAGCCCTTTTCGGGGTCGGCATACTCATCGGCAATGATCGGGATCGGCCGGCCGACGATGGGCAGGCGCACGGCCTTGCCGATCAGGGCCCTGTAGCGTTCGTCAGAGGGGTGAACCGCCACGGCCGTATCGCCCAGCATGGTTTCGGGCCGGGTGGTGGCCACCACGATCTCGCCAGAGCCGTCTTCCAGGGGATAGGCAAAGTGCCAGAAATGGCCGTCCACCTCCCGCTGCTCGACCTCGATGTCGGAGATGGCCGTCTGGAAATGGGGGTCCCAGTTGACCAGCCGCTTGTCGCGATAGATCAGCTTTTCCTTGTAGAGCTGGACAAACACCTTGCGCACGGCGGCGCTGAGGCCCTCGTCCAGGGTGAAGCGCTCACGGCTCCAGTCGCAGGACGCCCCCAGACGGCGCAGCTGGTTGGTGATGGTGCCGCCGCTCTCGGCCTTCCATTCCCAGACCTTTTCGATGAAGGCCTCGCGTCCCATGTCCCGGCGCGACTGGTTTCCGGCAGCGGCCAACTGGCGCTCCACCACCATCTGGGTGGCAATGCCCGCGTGGTCTGTACCTGGCAGCCACAGGGCCGCCTTGCCGCGCATGCGCTCAAAGCGGATCAGCACGTCCTGAAGGGTATTGTTCAGGGCATGGCCGATGTGCAGCGAGCCCGTGACATTGGGGGGCGGGATGACAATGGCATAGGGCTCTGCCGCCGGATCATCGATCGGCGCAAAGGCTCCAGAGGACTCCCACGCGGCATAGAGGCGGGGTTCGGCGGTTTTGGGATCGAAGGATTTTTCAAGCATGGCTTTGTTAGCGGCGCTCTAACCGAAGCGCCGCCTGCGTCAAGGATTGGTTTTCGCGGAGCGGCCAGATGGGGCGGTCACCGCCGCCCCGATTTTCAGGCCTAGCGTACTCGGCTGCGGGCGATGCGCTCGACTTCTTCCTGGACCGCCGTCTGGACGATGCCGGGAAGATTGTCATCCAGCCACTGCTTCAGCAGGGGCCGCAGGAGTTCGCGAACCACATCCTCGAGGGTCCGGCCTTCGTTGGGCATCAGCAGGCTGGAGGACAGCTTGTCGAAGGCCGCAGCGGCAGCGGAAGCCGCCGGATCACTGACCAGGGATTCGCCGGAGGCTACAGGCGCCAGGGGGGGCGGTTCATGGACCGGAGCGTGAGGTGGCTGATAGGCCGCCACGGGTTCAGGAGCCGGGGGTGAATAGACATCCAGGTCACCGAGGGTCTCGACCTTTTCGGTCAACTCCAGGGCATCGTCGTCATCCTCAGGCTCTTCCTCGGCCAGCACCAGGGGTGCAGGAGCCGGAGCCTCCGCGACGGGTTCCTCGATCTCGGCAGGCGCATCCGCAGACGGCGCGTCATCCTCAGAGATGATGCGGCGGATGGAGGCCAGGATTTCCTCCATCGTCGGTTCTTGGGAAGACTGGTCAGACATGTTTGCGCCGTCACTGGAGCGAAAGGAGAATCCCTCGCGCAAACTAAGCGCGAGGGCCTGATCCTGCAATTTCCACCCGCAGACGCAAGGTCGGATTCACGCCTCAGGCGAAAGTCCGGCCCTGTTTAGCCCTAAACCGGGCTATTTCGCCGTCGGGATCGGCGCATCTTCTGCCGGCAGGGGCAGACGCCGGGCCTTGGGGGTCAGGATTCCGTCGGCAAGGGCCAGAGGCTCCTCCCACGGCACCCATCCCCAGGTCACCCGAAGGGACCTGGAATTCTTGGTCGCGTCATAGATCGGCACACCGGCGGCGATGTATTTCGCCTCCAGGCGGCCCATCTGGGCAAGGACACCGACAGAGGCGACATATTCATCACGACGGGCACTGACCTGGGCCAGTTCGGCGGACCGCAGTTCCTGCTCGGCGTTCAAGACGTCGATGGTGGTCCGCAGACCGACCTGCTGCTCCTGGCGCGTGCCTTCGGCGGCAATCCGGGCGGCCTTAACCTGGGTCTCGGTGGAGCCGATATTGGCCCGCGCCGCGATGAGCTGGTTCCAGGACTGGGTCAGGTTCTGGAGCATGGTGCGGCGCGCGGACTCAACGCCCACCCGGTCGACATTGTTGCGCTCGATCTGGGCGCGGACCCGCGAATTGGTCAGGCCGCCGGTAAACAGCGGGATTGTGACCACAGCCGCACCGGTGACGCTGCGCGACCAGGTATCGGTGTCCATGGGATCTGCTGTGCCGCTCCAGCCCGCCGTGCTGCGCAGGGACAGGGAAGGCATGCGTTCGGCCCTGGCACCGGCCAGACGGGCCTTGCTGGCCTGTTCGGTATACTGGGCAGCGCGAACCGCCGGATTGGCGGTTTGGGCGATTTCCAGCGCCTGGGTGATATCCGCCGGCAGGACGTCGGCCAGGGAGGGCTCAGGGGCCAGATCGCCGGGGTTCTGTCCCACGACGGCGGCATAGGTCGCCCGGGTGTTGCCGAGCTGGGCCTGGGCGGAGGACAGCTGGGCCACCGCGGCCGCGTAACGAGCCTCGGACTGGGCCACGTCGGTGCGGGTAATTTCACCCACCTCGAAACGGGCCTTGGATTCATCAAGCTGGCGGGCCAGGACCCGGACGTTTTCCTGACGGATCCGCAGGGACTCCTGATCGCGGCGGGTGTCCACATAGGCCTGGATGACCTGGGACAGGATCGAGGCCTCGACCCGGCGCAGGTTTTCCTGACCGGCCAGAATATCGGCCTCGGCTGCAGAGATTGAGGCAGCAACCCGGCCGCCGGTCAGCAGGGGCTGGTTAACGCTCACCGAAGCATTGCCGCTGTTGGATTCGACATTGCCGGGCGTGCCACCTGGCGTGCGGCTTTCGGAATAATTGCCCTGAGCCGTGCCCGTGATGGACGGCCTCAGGCCCGAGCGGGCCTGGACGGCGGATTCATCAAGCGCCCGCTGGGACGCCCGCTGAGCCAGCAAGGTCGGGTTGGTGTCATAGGCCAGCGCAATGGCGTCGGCGAGGGTCTCGGCAGAGGCCGGCGCAAAGGCACCAAGGACCAGGGCCGCACTTGAAACCGCGGCGAGCAAGCCTCCGCGACGGCAGTTCAACATAGGTTATCCCCGAAAACGGCGTGAGAGACCGCGCCCTATATGGCTGTCAGATCGCCCCGAGGCTAGGGGGTGTGACCTTAAGCTTTTTTCACGCCCGGATTACAGGCGTGTTTCAGAACACGTCAGAACGCAAAACCAGGCTGCTTTTGGAACCCGCCGAGCATGGGCGGAGTGGAGTCAAACTCTGTCCGGCGACCGATATCGTGGGCCGAACGGATATGGACACAGGCCTTGCCGACCGGACCGTTGCGCTCCACCAGGCCAAGCCGTCCGCCCACAGCCAGGGCGGCCAACCAGCTAGCCGGGGCCTCGCTGACCGCGCCTTCGGTCAGGATGACATCATAGGGACCACCGGACACCGCGGTCAGGTCATCGCCGTCCAGGCTCGTAACGGAAAGGCCCATATGTTCCAGAACAGCCGCCGCATAGGGCGCGGCTATGGCCAGGACCTTGTCACCGTCCCGGGGTTTGAGCACCTGGATCAGCTTGGCGACGTCCCGGGGCTGCATGAGAGCGCGACCCGGGGCGTATTCCACTGAGGCATCTGCATAGGCCAGGTGGGCCTTGCCCGCAGGCATGAAGGTTTCCCGGGCCAGGCTGCGCATGGCGTCGTGGATGCGGACATCTGTCACATCAGAGGGGCGAACCTGGCTCTCGACCATGTTCAGGCGGGCAGCAGCGAAATCCGTGGTCATGATGGTGCGCGAGACCCCTCGGCGATTCAGTGCGGGCAATGTGTTTCCAGAGGCGGCTTATACGGCTGGCCTTAACCTGAACGCAATGCGGGGCTGCGAGAGACATTGCCCAAGACCAGCGGTTCTGTTAGCGAACCGCCCTCTCCGGTTTTCGAACCGGCGGTGGCCTGATGGCGGAGTGGTTACGCAGCGGACTGCAAATCCGTGCACCCCGGTTCGATTCCGGGTCAGGCCTCCATTTTTATTCCTTATAAATCAATATTTTAAATCGACCGCGCCGCCGCTGCTAAGTGCGCTTGTCGCGATCATGTCGCGTAAAATTCCCGTTGGTTTTCAACGGTTGCAAATGCCTGCGGATTTCTCCACGCGACACAAACGCAACATGGCCGGCCGCTGGACACCGCAGAAATCACTTAGCCACCCCCTATCCCCCATGCCAGCCGCCGTTGATCCTTAAGCGGTCAAAGGCGACGACCCACATGGGGTTTTTTTGGTGGATTTGCGTGATGGCTGGTGACCGAAGGCGATTGCGTGGCCAACCTCAGTTAGGCCTTCAACCACCACGTCCGGGCCTTGGCCCAGCGGCTGACCGAGCTCAGCCACCAACATCACGACCAGGTGGTGGCGGCGTTACATATCCACCTCGACCACCACCGCTGCCTCGAAAGCATGATGCTGATGGGCCGCCATGGACGCCGCCCGAGGTGAAACTTTAACAACTAGCCGTTCGCGACCGCGGCCTTAAGCTCTTCGATACGCCGGCCATCGGCCGGATGGGTCGACAGAACTTCAGGGGGCCGATCCTGGCTGCGCGCCGCCTGCGCCATACGCTCCCAGAAGGTCACCGCTGCGGCGGGGTCCATGCCAGCCTTGCGCATCAGGTCGACACCGATGCGGTCGGCCTCAAGCTCGTGACGTCGGGCGTAAGGCAGGATCACGCCGAAATGGGTGCCCAGGCCCAATACCGCGCCTACTTCTTCGGCGTACTGGGCGTTGTCGCCGCTCGACACCACCAGCTGGGCCAGGGTGACCCCGGCCTGAGCCGCCAACTGATGGCTGACCCGCTCCGCCGGATGGCGCGCCAGGATATGCCCGATCTCATGGCCCAGAACGGAGCCAACCTCATCATCGCTGCGCGCCAGGTCCAGAAGACCCTTGAAGAATCCCACCCGTCCATTGGGCAGCACGAAGGCATTGAGCTCCGGCGACTCCAGCACCGTGAAAGACCATTTCAGGTCGGGCCGGTTTGCGGCCAGCGCCAGCGGCCGACCAATCCGGGCCAACCGCGCCTGAACGTTGGGGTCGCGGATGGGTGGCACCTGCGCGACGATCTGGGCCCAGGACGCATCGGCCATCTCCGCAAGCTGGCTGTCAGACACCACCACCAGCTGTCGCCGGCCCGTGGCGGCGTTCTCGCTGCACCCCGCCAGGCTGACCGCCGTCAGGCCCGCCAGAAGACCGCGTCGGGACAGCCGCGCATCACAGAAGCCGCACATCGGCCGACCTCAGAGGATGAACTTGGACAGGTCCGCGTGCGTGCCAGATCGCCGATGCGCTGAGGTTCTCTGCGTTCTTCATACCCGCCCAAAAGCTGTCAAGGCGATAGACCGCCACTCCCGTGGAGGCTGACAGGTTCGGTGCTGTCAGGCAAACTTCAGGATGTCTCCAGGCGGTGCTGACACCTGTGGACGGCCACTGCGCTGCAAGCGTGAAGTTGGGTTGACGTTGAGATCTGTCGGGGTGCGGCCATCTGTCCGGCCGGAGCGTTGTCATGTCTGGAGAGAATGTTCCGGCGCAATGCAGTTGGCCCGCTCTCCCCTATCTCTGTAGATGGGAGAGCCTGCTTGCGGGCGCTTATCTGGCACCACGCGCCAAACCCGCTGTAGGCTCCGATCCTGACGACCTGATCCGGTGAGGTTCCCATTGGCCGCCAAGACCCGCGCCGACCTTCTCAAGCGATTGGACCCCTATTGGAAGATGGAGGCGGCCAATGTCCTGTTGGTGCCGGCCTTCCTGGTCTGGCTGGCCGACGGGAAGGTGGGCTGGATCACCCTGGTGCCTCTGGCGGCGACCGTCCTGCTCCTCGTCATCGGTGCCCTCTACTGGTGGGGAAAGGTGCGACAACTTCGGGGGGCTGGGAGCGGTTTCCCGGCACTCCTGCGCAGGCTCGGTGCGTGGAAGACGCCGGCCCTTGTCCTGACCCTGGCGGGATGCGCCACCGCCCTGGCGGGATGGTGGGTTCCAGCTTGGTCAGCGGGCCTGGCGGACCGGAATGTCGCAACGGTGTGCGCGGTCCTCGCCGTCCTGGAATACGTGAACTACTACCACCGCCAGCTGCAGCACTTCGACAGCCGGGAGGATTTCAGACGGCTCCTGTCAGGCAAGGGCTTCAGGAGATCCTGGCTAGCGCGCGATCTGCAGGGGATAGCTCGAAACGCCCGAGGGGGTGCGGCTTGAGGTGAGGAAGCAGCGCACCCCGGTTCGATTCCGGGTCAGGCCTCCAGATTTTTCCCGATCATGTGACTTTTGCCCGGGCCTGGAATTCAGGCTTGCGCCAGTCCTCCCGGTCCATGACCTCGGCCAGGATGTCGACGGCATCGAAGATGTCGACATGGCGCTGATAGAGGGGCGTGAAACCGAACCTCAGCACGTCGGGGGCGCGGAAATCGCCGATCACACCGCGAGCGATCAGGGCCTGGACGACGGCATAGCCTTCAGGGT
>CAIYZB010000196.1 GCA_903930545.1 uncultured Alphaproteobacteria bacterium | reverse complement strand
TTCAGCAGTTGAGCCTTCGTGGCTGCTGCTGGGCGGGCCCGGTCAAAGCCCTGGGCAGCCAGGGCCATGCGTCGGGCGGTGAGGGCTGAAAGGCGTTCCATCGACCTCAGGGCTCCAGGCGGCCGTCCTTGATGGCCGCCTTCTCGAATTCAAAGACCACATCCGGATCCGGCTTGCCTGCGGCCTTGGCGATGTCCGCCGGGGCCAGGGCCTGGAGCAGGTGACGGATCACGTTCAGGCGGGCAGGCTTCTTGTGATCGCCACGCACACAGGTCCAGGGACAGTCATCCTGGTGGCTGGCCGCCAGCATCTCGTTGCGGGCTGTAGAATAGGCGTCCCATCGCTCCTGAGCCGCACCATCCAGGGGGCTGGATTTCAGGACCTTGAGGGGGTCATCGCGCCGTTCCTTCAGGCGCCTGGCCTGCTCATCCTTCGACACATCCAGCCACAGCTTGACGACTTTCAGGCCGCTTTCCACCAGCATGGCCTCGAAGATCGGGACATCCTTGAGGAAGGCCTTGTGTTCCTGGGGCGTGCAGAAGCCCATGACCGGCTCGACCCCGCCGCGATTGTACCAGGAGCGGTTCAGGATCACGACCTCCCCGGCGGCAGGGAGAAAGTGGACATAGCGCTGGAAATACCACTGGGTCTTTTCCCGGTCGGAAGGCTTGGGCAGGGCCACCACCCGGGTCGCCCGCACCGAGAGGTGCTCGATGATTCGCTGGATGGTGCCGTCCTTGCCGGCGGCATCGCGACCTTCGAAAATGATCAGGATCCGGTCCTCGGCCTTGATCGCGGCCTGCTGCATGCGCACCAGACCGAGTTGCAGTTCCCTCAGTTCGGCCTCATAGGCCGCGTCATCCGTGTCTTTTGCCATAGGTCAGAGCCTAGTCCTCCAGGGGGGATGAACGCTAGAAGTCCCAGATCATGATCCGTCTCTTTGTCCCCCACGCCCTCGCCCCCGATGCCGGGATCGCCCTCGACGAGGCCCAGAGCCGATATCTGGCGGCCGTCATGCGCCAGGAGGTCGGCGATGCGGTGCGGGTCTTCAACGGCCGGGACGGGGAGTGGCATGCCGTCCTTGCCGATGTCGGAAAGCGCTCCGTCCGCCTGCATGTCCAGACCTGCGAGCGGCCCCAGACCCTGGGCCCCGACCTCGACCTGGTGATCGCCCTGGTCAAGCGCGGACGGCTGGAAACCATTGTGGAAAAGGCGGCAGAGCTGGGCTGTGCGCGGATCCGGCCTGTGATCACAGCCCGGACCAATGCCGATCACACCAAGGTTGCCCGGCTCCAGGCCATTGCAGTCGAGGCCTCCGAACAG
Organism: uncultured Alphaproteobacteria bacterium; assembly: GCA_903930545.1. Lineage (GTDB taxonomy): Bacteria > Pseudomonadota > Alphaproteobacteria > Caulobacterales > Caulobacteraceae > Phenylobacterium. The sequence continues at coordinate 2,482 of CAIYZB010000196.1, read as the reverse complement.
ACCGGTCGGCTGGACGTGCCGCAGGTGCTGGAGCCTGTGAAACTGGAAGCCATGCTCAAGACCTGGGACGACCGGCGTCTGCTGTTCTGTGACGAGGCGGGCGATGCCCTGCCCGTCCTTGAGGTCTTGAGGTCGGAGCCTGCGGGCCCCTGGGCCATATTGATCGGACCGGAAGGTGGGTTCTCCCCGGCTGAGCGCGAGGCCCTGCGGGCCAAGCCCTATGCCGTCCCCGCCAATCTGGGCCCCCGCATCCTGCGGGCCGATACGGCGGCCATCAGCGCCCTGACCCTTTGGCAGGCGGCCCTCGGCGACTGGAACCCCTCACGGCATGTTGAGCTTTCCTGATTTGCAGTCCAGCGACTGAACGCTGTAAAGATCGCCGCCGCCTGATTGGGGAAGAGCCAGGCAGCCAGAATCTGGGACGGGGAGACACCAATGGCCGACGGCGCACGCGACGATCGTCCCCTCACGCATGAGGACATCCTCAACTGGTTCGAGGTCGGGGCCAAACCCGCCGAACAGTGGCGGGTCGGGGCCGAGCACGAGAAGTTCGTCTTCCGTCTGGGCACCCATGATCCCATTCCCTATGGCGGTCCTGCGGGCATCGAGGCCCTGCTCAATGGCCTGAAGCGCTTCGGCTGGTCCGGGGTCTATGAAGGCGAGCACATCATCGGCCTGGAACGCGGCAAGGCCAATGTCAGCCTGGAACCCGGTGGTCAGTTCGAGCTGTCCGGCGCTCCCCTGGAGACCATGCACGAAATCTGCGAGGAGACGGGCAACCATCTCGAAGAGGTCAAGGCTGTGGCTGAAGAGCTCGGCATCGGCTTCCTGGCCCTGGGTTTCACCCCCACCTGGCGCCGCGATCAGGTCCCGGTCATGCCCAAGGGCCGCTACAAGATCATGCGGGAATACATGCCCAAGGTCGGCAAGCTCGGCCTCGACATGATGTTCCGCACCTGTACCGTCCAGGCCAATCTCGACTTCGACTCCGAAGCCGACATGGTGGCCAAGTTCCGTACCAGCCTGGCCCTTCAGCCTATCGCCACGGCCCTGTTTGCCAATTCGCCCTTTGTCGAGGGCAAGCCCAGCGGCTTCCTGTCCAGCCGGGCCAATATCTGGACCGACACCGATGCGGATCGCACCGGGATGCTCGGTTTCGTCTTTGCCGACGGCTTTGGCTACGAGACCTATGCCAACTACGTCCTCGACGTGCCGATGTATTTCGCCAAGCGCGACGGTCAGTATGTCGACCTGTCCGGTAAGTCCTTCCGCAAGTTCATGGCCGGCGAACTGGATGTGCTGCCCGGCGATCGTCCGACCCTCAAGGACTTTGCTGACCACACCACCACGGCCTTCCCGGAAGTGCGCCTCAAGCAATATCTGGAAATGCGCGGCGCGGATTCCGGCCCCTGGGGCCGTCTCTGTGCGCTCCCGGCCCTGTGGACCGGCATCTTCTATGACAGCCAGGCCCTGGCTGCGGCCTGGGACCTTTGCAAGGGCTGGCCGCTGGAGGAGCATGAACGCCTTCGCGCCGATGTCGCCCGCCTGGGTCTCAAGGCCCAGATCGGTGGCCGTTCGGCCGCCGAGGTGGCCCAGGACATGGTGGGCATTGCCCGTTCCGGCCTGAAGAACCGCAACCGTCTCAGCGGCGGCATGATCGACGAGACCGGCTATCTGGCCGAGCTTGAGGAAATTGCCGCCAGCGGCATGACCCCCGCTGACCGTCTGCTGGAGCTCTATCACGGCGACTGGAAGGGCGATGTCACCCCCGTCTATGAGGCCATGGCCTATTAGGCTGGTCTCGCCTTTGGGGTGAGGCTTGCTTGTCAGCCCGCCTTACCCGTGGTTCTCTCGTCCCAATCATGGCGGTTCGGGGTGAAATGATCCTGGGCCGAGCCAGCTCGACCCTAAAAAGGATCGGAAGACCCTTCACATGAACATCGTTGTCCTGCTCGGGATCGTCGTCACCCTGGCGACGGGGATTCCCGTCCTCATGCAGCTCTTGAAGCATCACCCCCGGGGTCTGCTGATCCTGTTCTTTGCCGAGATGTGGGAGCGCTTCTCCTATTACGGCATGCGCGGCATCCTGGTTTTCTACCTGACCCAGCACCTGCTGTTCGATCAGGCGGCGGCCTCGTCCCAGTACGGATCCTATACCAGCCTGGTCTATCTGCTGCCCCTGGTGGGCGGCATCCTGGCCGACCGCTTCCTCGGCACCCGCAAGGCCGTAGCTTTCGGTGCCCTGCTGCTGGTCGCCGGTCACCTGACCATGGCCTATGAGGGCAAGCCCGCGACCCAGAATCTGGTCTATGCCGGGAAGTCTTACGAGGTCCGCGGCGAGGGCCGGATCGACGACCGTCAGGCCCACATCATCGTGGCCGGGAAGCCCTATGAGTTCGGGGCGGCTGATGGCGGTGGTCTGCAGATCAAGCAGCTTCCGGCCGATGCCGGTCTGCCCGCCGTCCTTCCGGAAGGCGAGTTC
>CAIYZB010000195.1 GCA_903930545.1 uncultured Alphaproteobacteria bacterium | reverse complement strand
GGGGCGCTGTCGGCGAAAGCCGACTGAGGGCGTGCGGGCTGTGGGAACGGGGACGCAACAAACCATGACCGAATCAGCGACCTTGGCCAATTCAGGTTTCGTTCCCTACGAGATATTGTATCTCAAGGGCCGTTAACCACAAGTCAGGCCCGGCTCGACCGGGGGCTATCTTAAGGGATTGCCCATCCAGCCTTGACCTTGGCGATCGTCTTCGCCTATATCGCCGCTCCCGCGTGGGCCAGTCCCACCATCAATTTCTCGCGTAGGTCTGAAAGCCATGTCGCGTCGTTGCGAACTTACCGGTATCGGTCCCCTGGTCGGCCACAATGTGAGCCACTCGAATACCAAGACCAAGCGCCGGTTCCTGCCGAATCTTGCTCCGGCCACGCTTCAGTCCGAAGCTCTGGGCCAGACCTTCAAGCTGCGCATCACCAATGCAGCCCTGCGCACCCTCGACTTCCGGGGTGGGCTGGACGTGTTCCTGGTCAAGGCCAGCGACGAGCAACTCTCGCCGCGCGCCCTGAAGATCAAGAAGCAGGTCAAGGCCAAGCTCGCTGCCCAGGCCGCTGCTGCCTGATCCAGCTTACAGCTGATTTCGAAAAGGCCGCCCCTCGGGGCGGCCTTTTTGTTTAGCCCAGCACCTCTGCAAAGAGGGCTGACAACTCGCTCCAGTGCCGCTCGGCGGCCTCGGGATTGTAGACGGGCATGTCCGGCGGGGCATAGCCGTGCTTGGCTCCGCGATAGATGGTGACCACGGCATCCAAGCCCGCATCCTTCAGGGCCTTGTCCAGGCGTTCGCACTGGGCGTCATCGAATCCCCTGTCCTCATCGGCACCGGCCACAAGGATCTTCGCCTTCATCTTCGGGGCCAGCAGGTGGGGGCTGTCCTCGGCATCCGTGGCCAGATTGCCGCCATGGAAGGCCCCGACGGCCACGACCCGGTCCGGATAGGTGCCAGCCGCCCGCAGGACCATGCCCCCGCCCATGTAGTAGCCGGTGACCCCGACCCTGGTGCCCTTGACCTCTGGCTGGGCCGACAGGAAGTCGAGAAAGGCCCCGGTGTCGCTCATGGCCTTGGCCGGGCTGGTGGAGGCAAAGAACTTGCCGAAGATGGCCCGACGTTCCTCGTCACTGCGGATATTGGCCATGACGATGGGTTCATAGGGGCCAATCCGCCAGAACATGTCCGGCAGCAGGACGTAATAGCCATAGTTTGCCAGACGCTGGGCCATCTCGAACAGGGCCGGACGGATAGCCGGGGCATCCATATAGAAGATCGCCCCCGGCCAGGGGCCGTTGCCGCTTTCAGGGGTGAAGACAAAGGCCCGGGCGTCGCCGTCGGGTGTCGTGATGGTGACGTCCTTGCGGCTCATGGCTCAGGCTCCAGGCGTCCAGTCAAAGGCCAGCAACAGGGTCCGCTGGCTCTTGGTATTGAAATTGTCGTCGGAGATCAGAAAGAACCGCGTCCTGCCGTCGCGGAGCCGGACGGCCGAGACGCCCTCGAAATTGTCGACAGTCAGGGGTCTGGCGAGATCCAGGCGCGCCAAAGTCTCGCTACTCTTTCGAATCTCCAGGGTGACCCGATTGCCCCGCACCGGGTCATAGGCCCGCAGCAGATAGGCGGTCGAACCGTCGGCCAGACTGCGGATGGCCACGAGGCCGAACTCGGGGGGCTTGGCGACCGGGCTGGTCGGGGTGCAGGTGGTGGAGACGCGGCAGATCCAGACCTCGCCACTGTCCTCGCCCCCGGCCAGATAGGCGTCGGCAGCGATGGTAGGTGCGGGGCCGAGGGCCTCAAGACCGCCATTTTCCGGGAAGCTGGCCTGAGGGGCCGGCACGGCCCTGGGGTTGCCGCCCCGGGCTGGATAGAGCCAGACCCTGTCCTGGCGCTCGAAACTGATCAGACGGTCGCCATTGGCCAGTATGGCCAGGCCTTCGGAGTCTGACGCCACCTTGCCCTGCAGGGGCTGGCCGGACAGATCGGTCAGGGTTGTCAGGCGGGCCCCGGTCAGTCCGGTCAGGCGGCCGGAAGGGTTGAGGACGATCCGGGCCTGGAGCAGGTCGCCCTCGTCGCTGACAGCGGTGAGATGACCGTCCGGGGTGACCTCAAGGTCCGACAGGCCGTGCAGGCGCGAGGTCTGGTCCGAGGTCAGGGACAGGCCACCGGCGAAGGTGAAGGTCCCCAAAGACGTCTGGCCAGGGTCCTGGTCATTGAGCGCCACGGGAACGGTCTGGACGGCGATCGCCGGACCAGCCCGGACCGGCAGTTTCGGCAGGTGAACGGGCTCCGCGCACCCGACCAGCCAAAGGGCAAGTCCGGCGGCGAGCCACCTCATGCCACAGCCTTCCGCACTTCCTTGAAGCTGGACTTGCGGCTGCCGCCCTGCGGGCCTTCGGTGCTGGGAGGCGGCTGGAGCAGGCTGGCGGTCTTGCGGGTCACCTTGCGGATCTCCTCGTCAAACAGCTCGGCCAGCTGGTCCACAATGGCTCCGGCCAGTTGCTCGACATCCACAATGGTCACGGCGCGGCGGTAATAGCGGGTCACGTCATGGCCGATGCCGATGGCGATCAGCTGGACCGGGCTCTTCTGCTCGATCTCGGTGATCACCTCGCGCAGGTGGCGTTCCAGATAGTGGCCGGAATTGACCGACAGGGTGGAGTCATCCACCGGGGCCCCATCGGAGATCACCATCAGGATCCGGCGCGCCTCCGGGCGACCAATCAGGCGCTGGTGAGCCCACATCAGGGCCTCGCCGTCGATGTTTTCCTTCAGCAGGCCTTCGCGCATCATCAGGCCCAGATTGCGACGGGCCCGACGCCAGGGGGCATCGGCAGCCTTATAGATGATGTGGCGCAGGTCATTGAGCCGCCCGGGCTGGGCCGGCTTGCCGGCCTTCAGCCAGTCCTCGCGGGAGGTCCCGCCCTTCCAGGCCCGGGTGGTGAAGCCCAGGATCTCGGTCTTGACCCCGCAACGCTCCAGGGTACGGGCCAGGATATCGGCACAGACGGCGGCCACCATGATCGGGCGACCGCGCATGGAGCCGGAATTGTCGATGAGGATGGTCACCACCGTGTCGCGGAACTCGGTGTCCTCCTCCTCCTTGAAGGCCAGGGAGGCGGTGGGATCGATGATCACCCGGGTGAGGCGCGCCACGTCCAGCAGGCCCTCTTCCAGGTCAAAGGTCCAGGTGCGGTTCTGCTGGGCCATCAGCTTGCGCTGCAGCTTGTTGGCCAGGCGGGAGACCACGCTGGAAAGGCTGGCCAACTGCTGGTCGAGATAGGCCCGCAGACGGCCCAGCTCCTCAGGCTCGCACAGCTCCTCAGCGGAAATGACCTCGTCATGGGCCGTGGAAAAGACCTTGTAGGTGACGGCCTTGGCGTCGCCCTTCAGTTCGGGACGGGCCGGCTGTTCGCCATCCCCCATCTCCGGGGGTTCTTCGGTGTCCTCGGCATTGGGATCTTCCTCCGCCTGGGTCATCTGGCTGTCGGCATCCTCGCTTTCGCGATGGGTCGACTCGTTTTCGTCCATGGAG